>CAJJLI010000152.1 GCA_905192625.1 uncultured Clostridium sp.
CATCAAAGAAACCTACTTTTTCTATCGGCTGTGACTTTTGCTTAACCTCTGTAGTTTCTGCTTTCTTGTCTTTTAAGAAAAGAGCAACAAGAACAAGAGCTAATAAATAACCTGCTGCTAACATGTAGTAAGCATAATGCCAATTTACATTGATAATACTTTGACCAACGGTACTAGCAAGAATACCACCAATACCAGCGGTTGCAATTACAATAGACTGTACTTTAGCACATTGATCTGCTTGAAAGTTATCGCTGATAATCTTAGGTGCACCATTTGTATATCCTGCTTGTCCGAAACCGACTAAGAAACGTAAAAACAAAATTGCAAATAATCCACTAACATTTCCAAATAAGAAAGAGAATATCATTAATATACTTAATGAAACTACAACAAATTTTTTATATCCAAAACGGTCAACTAACCATCCACCAGGAATAGTAACTAAAATAAAACTTACATAGAATACGGAAGATAAATTTCCCATCTCTGCTTTTGTGAAACCATATGTGCTGATTAACTTATCTGCAGTAAATCCAATCATACTTTTATCGAGATTTGCAAAAATACCGATTAAGCATATAATCCCAAACACGATCCATTCTTTTTTTGTAAATTTCATAAAATCCTCCTAATAAATATTGAAAATTTCAATTTCACATCACATTTTCTTTTCCTAGGATAAAAGATATTTATTTCTCATGAGTTTACGAATGGGATTAGTAAGATCTCATTCACTTTCTTTTGTACCTTAAATAGAAAATTAGTAGTTGAGCTCAAATTTATATAATCTACAAATTTTTATTATTTCTAGTGGTAGGAGTCTGATGAATAATCACTTTACAAATTAATTATAGATGCTATGAATCATAGATCCGCACTGAATTTAATAATGACATAAAAAGATAAAATATAACTAAAACATATATCCTTCCATACTGAATATATAATTCCTGAATTTTTTACCTTTTTATATCATAATTATTTCAAATTACAATAATTCTTCCGACTAATACATTAGAACTGGCTACGTGCTAGCTATTTTTTAGTACAAAAGGATTATAAACCTTAAATGTAATTTAGAGTCAATCCATTATTTAAATTAATTTTTATATGAAACTTTCTTTATTTACTGATACTCATGCTTACAATTTATCTATCATTCATATAGAAACTAATATCGCATATGTGAAAATTGTATTAAAACAAGTGCTATTATTAATATAATTTATTAAAAGAGACTTAAAAAAAATAAAAAAGCAGAAACCCCCTTTAGAGTTCTGCTTAAATAGATGTTATTAATGCTTAAGATTCTATTTTTTCATAAGGTATCCAAACTAAATGTGAGATATGATATTCCTCTTCATCTCTCAATCGTGCAAAAATAACACGAGATATACTTTCTCCAACAATTCGTAGTTGATGTTCATTTGCATATTCCAATATCATTTTAGAAATACCTTCGATATCATTTTTTGGAGTTGCCTCATAATAAAATACAATAGCTGGGCAACTATCATAATATTGAACAATATCATTTTCATGGATACCAAGAAATTCTGCTGTTCTCTTATCTAAGCAGAATCCAAAATCAAAATCTTTACCTAAATTCATCATAGCATTCAACTGTATAGATCCTGACATAAAAGTAAGATCTGCATATTTCAACCACTTGACCACCTCTTCTTGAACTCGTTCATCTTTCACCAATTCATGGTTTTTCTGATAGTTTAAGCGATATAGTGGTGGACGCTCACCAAGGAAACATTCTTGCTTTGCATTCTGTGCCTGCATCATAAAGTTAATTGTTGCATTAACGCTATTTATCTTAAGATTTAAGTAAAAAGCTTCATTGAGTAATTCCTTTTCTTTATTAATTAGAGAATGTTCTGCTTCTTTCAGTGTGCTGTCATTCATTAATTCCTTAATTTCGTGTAAATTATAACCATACTTTTGGAATTTCTGAATGTTAAACAAATGATTAACCTGTATAATATCAAAATAACGATAATTGGAATCTTCCTTATATGGCTCAATTAAACCTTTCTTTTCATAGTTTCGGATAGTTTCAGCACTAATACCAAGTAGTTTAGCAATTTCACCGATTTTATATGTTTTCATGATGAATCCCTCCCTCAGACTTCTATAAGCTATTATACTAAAATTTATCTCTATCTTCACTTTTTTTATTATTCATCTTTGATTTTCCTTTTTAAATAATAATGGATTAAACCTTGAGTTTAAGTCGTTATACAAATCAATATGATAATCAAAATAAGAATCGTAACTGTATCTGTCCTTAGATACTGGCAGAATCGAATTTGGGCACATAAACGAATGGAAAAAACGTAGGATGGACTTGAAATCTATGATAGGAAATAGTTTGATGTACTACAAGAAGTATGATAATGTTGAAAGTAGGAAAAGACTAATTTAAATGTAGGTGAAAGCAGGTGGAATACACATTCAATTATAAGGAGGATTTAAATGTTTGATTTAAAGTATACATATACCAAAAGGGAATGGATAAGAGCTATTCGAAGATATCTGTTTTTGTCAAAGATGATATCGGTGCCCATGATATTTACGATTCTATTTTTGTATGTAGTAATGATTGATTTAGTGATACTTAATAAGTTCATATGGATAGCAATTATAATTGGTTCAATTAACTTTTTTTTTACGGTTGTCTATGTATTTCTTTATTTCATTCAGCCGGGATATTCTTATAAAATGAGTGGACTAGAGCTAAAAGAGATACGCTTTGTATTCTCAGAAGATAAAATAATGAATGAGAATATACTTGGATCGTCTGAAGTACTATGGGAGTATTACCATTCCTATCTAGAGTCCCCGGGGTCCTTCTTTCTTGAGATAGCAAAAAACCAATACAATATCATCCCCAAAAGAGTGTTAGGAACGAAGGAACAGGTGGATGCATTCCGAGTACTAGTGAAAAAACATCTGATGGAATCATCGGAATTAGAACGTGAGAAAAGAATGAAGCGGAAAGACAAAGATATATAAAGGGAAATATATATAAGTGAGAAAGGTTAACATGAGAAAAAGAAAAGAAATAATAGCTATTGTGACAATTATTAGTGTATGTTGTGCGATTATGGCAGTTGTGGATGGAATTATACAACCAGACTATGCTGTAAAATCAGCAATCAAGATTTTAGTCTTTTTAATCGCGCCAGTGATATATTCACTATGTGACAAAGAGCTAAACTTGAGAAAAATTTTTAGGTGGAACAAAAAAGGTGTTGGATTAACATTTGGGCTAGCAATAGCAGTATACCTTATTATTTTAGGAGCATATTACGTAGGAAAAGATATATTTGACTTTTCGGGGATAACGAAATCTTTAACTGCGAATATTGGAGTAACAGGAGAACGCTTTGTATGGGTAGCGCTATACATATCTTTTGTAAACTCATTTTTAGAAGAGTTTTTCTTTCGTGGTTTTGCATTTTTAACAATAAAGAAACTTATGTCAAGAAAGTTTGCGTATATATTTAGTTCATTTATGTTTGCTTTATACCATGTTGCAATGATGATTGGGTGGTTCTCTATAGGAGTGTATTTTATTACTATGGCAGGACTATTTGTAGGGGGCTTGCTTTTTAACTATTTGAATGAAAAAAACGAGACAATTTATAACTCATGGATGGTGCATATGTTTGCTAATTTTGCAATTAATACGATAGGATTTATTCTGTTTGGTATTCTATAATCATGAGTAATAGACTCAAGCCTTAGAACTTGGTTTTTCTTTCAATTATTCAGGTTTTTCTATAATATTTTATGATATAACTCCGATATGAAATGTAAAGGATTTACAAGGAGGGGTTATATGATCGGAAAAGTGGGAAGTGACAATAGCAACCTGCAAAATAGGTTGACGCAGGCTGATAAGAAACAAGAGAATAGAACTAAAATTGAGAAGAAGAGTGTGGATGCAAGAGAACTGAATTTACAACAGGATACCGTATTATCTAAGCAGATTCAAGCCCAGAAGAAGGCTTTAAAACATATTCTAAATGCCTTTGGTGTAGAACAGGGCATTAGTGACAGCATCAATGAACATATTAAGAAGGCGGAAGAATTAACAGAAGAGGCCAATATAAACTTATCTGAATCCAAGAGACTAGAGAGACTAAAATCAGATTTAAAGAAATCTTATGATATTGCGGACGATAGCATGGAGCAAAAGGATTTGGAGCTTTTGGAAAAGCGGGAGAGAATAGAGAGAAGAGAAAGCAATGAGGAGCTGTCTGTCGAAGAAAAGAAACGCTTATCAGAAATGGGGCCACTTACAGAGTATCAAAGCGCTGCTTTGGAATATGAAAAAGCTATACTTGAATTTAATACCAGGGCAAAGGATGCTATAGATAGTGCTATCAATAAAAACAGAGTTGCTGAAAAATTAAGAGTAGAACAGGGCAAACTTCATGTCCAAGTGGATGCACAAAAAGCAGCAGATGACATTATGGAACAGGCTTCAAAAGAGATTATAGGTATGATATTGGATGAGGGAAAAGACCTCGTGGATGATAAAATAGAGGAAAATAAAGAAGAGGCAGAAAAGCGTGCAGAGAAGGAAGCAGAAAAAGAAAGGCTGAAAGAAAAGAATGAGCCAGCTAAGGAGGCGGTCATAGGACAGACTGTCAGTCAATTAGGTAATATAGCAGAAGCAGACGGTGTCATGAATAAATTTCAGGAAGAAATACGAAATATGGTCGCTAAGCAAAAAATGCTAGAGGAAGATGTAAAAGGGTTAGAGGTAGATAAGCAGATTTAGAGAGCATATAAATTTATATAATAACATAAGTGAGAATTTGAATGGTACGTAACGATTCAAATCCCCACTTTTTGTATTTGTATTCAAAATAAGAAGGATTCAACAAAGGAATTCTACTGAATTGAGCACTTGGATTCGATGTATTGACATAATTATGAAATCATATTATATTAATAACGATAATCCTTATTGGAATATAGGAGGAATTATGAGTAAACACTTATCAAAAGAAATTCGAGTTCCAATAGAACTAGATAATCCATCCATAGAGCGCAATGAAGCTCTATGCATAAAGTGTGGACAATGTAAGCAAGTCTGTACAGATTACATTGGTGTACATAATACGTATACATTAGAACAAACCAATGATACTGCAGTTTGCATTCACTGCGGACAATGTGCTAATGCCTGTCCGGTTGCTAGTATAACGGAGAAAATGGAATATCAGCAAGTAAAAGCTGCAATCCAAAATCCAGAGAAGATTGTAATTTTTAATACATCTCCATCAGTCCGTGTAGCACTTGGTGAAGAATTTGGATTGGAAAAAGGAAGTTTTGTTCAAGGAAAGATGGTAGCATTGCTTCGTAAATTGGGTGCGGATTATGTACTGGATACGAATTTTTCCGCTGACCTAACTATTATGGAAGAGGCAAGTGAATTAATTGAGAGAATCACCAAAGGGTCTAAACCATTGCCACAATTTACAAGTTGTTGTCCGTCCTGGGTAAAATATGCTGAAATGTACCACCCAGATATGTTGGAACACATATCGACAGCAAAAAGTCCAATCGGAATGCAGGGACCAACAGTTAAAACTTATTTTGCGAAGAAAATGAATATTGATCCAGAAATGATTGTCAATGTGGCGGTAACCCCTTGTACAGCTAAGAAGTATGAAATTCGAAGAGAAGAGATGCATGGGGCAGGTGATTATCTTGGCATTGAAAATCTTAAAGATATGGATTATGTTGTTACTACAAGAGAACTAGCAAAATGGGCTAAGGAAGAAAATATCGATTTCCTTGGGCTAGCAGAGTCAGATTATGATCCGCTTATGGGAAATGCCTCTGGCGCAGGAGTTATCTTCGGTAACACAGGTGGTGTAATGGAAGCTGCATTAAGAACTGCCTATGAATTTATTATGGGGCAGGAAGCACCAGCTAGTTTATTTGAACTAAAACCAGTGAGAGGTATGGAAGATATCCGTGAAGCGACAGTGGATATTGGAGAATTACACCTCAATGTTGCAGTTGTGTTTGGAACAGCAAATGCATCAAAA
>CAJJLI010000153.1 GCA_905192625.1 uncultured Clostridium sp.
GGAACTTGGGAATTTTCTGTGAAGCGCATCTTTGATAAATTTACAAAAAAGGGGCCATCGCTTATTTAGTAGATGCAGCTTATAACCCATTTTTATATTTTAGATTTTAGAGGTGTATGATCGTGAAAAAAATACGGAAGTATCCATTTAGTATTATTATGTTTGCTCTAGTCTTTGGTATGTTTTTTATAAGTGTTATAAAAAAGGATACGAAATTTTCTGAACTTGAAAATCGATATCTCACAACAAAACCTAGATTTACCTTAAGTGGTTTTATAGATTCGTCCTATGGAGATGAGTATGAACGATATATAAATGAACAGTTCCCGTTTCGAAATGACTGGATTACCACAAAAGCCAACACGGAGTATTTGCTTGGAAAAGCAGAGAACAATGGAGTAATCAAAGGCAAGAACAATTATTTATTTAACAAGCAACTATCCATTGATAAACAATTACAAAAAAATATAAAAGCAATAAAAGCATTTGCGAAGCAAAGTGACATTGATATATCATTATCGGTTGTACCGAATTCATACGATGTCTTGAAAAAATACGTACCTTTTGGAGCACCCAATGTGGATCAAGAAGCTTCAATCATTGATAGCTATGATCAATTGCAGGGGATAAATAATCTGAAATTAATTCCGCTGCATACGATTCTAAAGGAGCATAGTGATGAATATATCTATTACCGTACGGATCATCACTGGACAAGTTTAGGTGCGTATTATGGATATCTACAATATTGCAAAGAGCAAGAGATAGAACCTATACAGTTAGAAGCGTTGAAAGCAAATCACATCCCTGACTTTTATGGAACGTATTATTCCAAGTATAAGGGGGCTTTTATAAATTCAGATGAAATAACTTATTACGATATACCGATTGATAAAATGCTCGTAGAGGGGCAAGAAACACATAGTCTATATGATATGGATAAAGTAAAAACAAGAGATAAATATGCTATGTTTATGCATGGAAACCCATCACTTAGCATTATATACTCAGAAAAAAGTGAGGTAAACGCGGGTAAAAAATTATTAATTATTAAGGATTCTTATGCCAATAGTATGATTCCGTTTTTAACGTACAATTACGAAGAGATTTATGTGGTAGATTTAAGGTATTTTGGAGAAAGTGTATCCGACTTAATTAAGAAACACGAGATTGATTCGGTGTTCATACTTTATAATTATGATACCTTAATGACAGATAATCATTTTTATCGATTAAGTAGATAGCATACGGTATAACCAGGAGGTAATAAGAATGATGCATAAATCACATAAAGATACGTATTTACGTAAAAAAAGTAGAAACAGAAGAAATATAAAAAAATACCGTTATTTTAAAATAGTTGTTATTCTAGTAATTTTAGCTGGAATAGCATATGGAACGAAAACAATCTATGGTAAAGAGTCATCAGAATATAAAAATCAAGAAGAAGTAAGTGTAACTCCACCTCCATCTGAGGAACCAGAGCATGAGACTGAGGATACTACAAATCAAGAGGGATCCAAAGATTCTGAGAAAAAGGATGATTCAAGCAATCCTGAAATTACGAAGGAACCAGAGGCGACAGAAGTACCGGAAGTTACGAAGGAACCTGAAGCTACCAAAGTGCCAGAAGCTACTCAGGGACCAGAAATTACAAAGGAACCAGAAGTTACGAAGGTGCCTGAAGTAACAGAAAAACCTGGTATTAGTAATGGCACTGATGTGCCAATGGATTCCTCAAAAGATTCCTTTTTTGACGACGCAGTTTTTATAGGTGATTCAAGGACGGATGGATTTGGTGTTTATTCGGGATTAAAAAATGCAACGTTTTATGCCGAAAAAGGTTTGATGGTAAATACGATTTTAACAGAGAAAGTAGCTAAAGTGGATGGCCAGAAGATGACAGTTTTTGAAGCTTTAGAAAAAAAATCCTTTGGTAAAATTTATATAATGTTTGGCGTTAATGAGCTTGGGTGGCCGTATGAGAGTGTATTTATTAAAAAATATACAAAGCTAGTGGAATCAATAAAAGAACTTCAACCACAGGCAGATATATATGTTCAAAGTATCATTCATATTAATAGTAAAAAAATCAAGAGTCCACAACCATATCATGATAACAAATTAATCGATCAAAGAAACAAGCTTATCAAAGAAATGGCACAAGAACTTGATGTAACGTATTTAGATTTAAATAGTGTTCTAACGGATGAGAAAGGTAGTCTTTACTATGAGGCATCTTCAGATGGAATACATTGGAAGAAAGAGTATTGCAAGGTATGGAAAAATTATTTATTAGAAAATAAAAAAGGCGAAGGAGAAACACAATGAAGACAAAGAGTAGTATGAAAAAAATGGTAATGGTAGGATTGATTGGAGTGGCGACGATTATGTCATTAGGAGCTTGTAAGAAGGCAGAAAGTAAAGAAATTGATATTAATACTGCTTCGAAAAAGTTATTAAGTGAAATATCATATGAAGATGAATTATCCGAAGTAGACTTTGATATGGTTTATGATATGGAAGGAATCGAAGTAAATGAAAGTGTAGTATATGTAAGTAGCGGTGCAACAGCTGAGGAAATTGCTGCATTTCAATGCAAAACAGAAGATGATGCAAAAAAAGCACAAGAAGTATTAGAAAACAGAGTAGAAGAACAAAAGGAATCATTTCAAAACTATGTACCAGAAGAATTAGAAAAATTAGATAAGGCAGTTATCATCAAGGAAGGAAAGAGTGTTGTTTTAAGTATTTCAAACGATGATCAAAAAGCCAAAGAAATTATTGGGGAAGCTGTAAAATAGTAAACAAATAGCTTATACCGCTTTCATGCTTTTATGCTATTGCAAATTAAAAATGCCTACTTGTAAGTAGTTGTACTTACGGTAGGCATTTGTTATTTTACAGAAGGGCATAAACATACGAACAAACGTTATCCTTGGAAAAGCTCAGGCTCACAACGCCTCTTACTAAAATTTGATATAAGCATATGGTGAAAATTAAGATATGCCTCGTGGGTAAATTCTTTTGCACTTACTGGGCAAATACGGATACAACTACAACAACGAATACACTTTTGAGCATCGATCTGTTTAAAATTATTTAAGCCAATTGCACCAGCAGGGCAGTGTTTGGCACATAGACCACATGAATTGCAAGAGTCAGAGGTGTCTGGTGCCATCGGAGGCATTCCGGGTTTGCTTACATAAGGCGTAACACCAGGGAGTACGAAAGGCTTAATTTCTTCATAGGTTAAGAGCTGCTCTAATTGAATCGCCAAGTTAGAGCCAAATTGCTTGCATATATTTATGTCATTTGCATCAGGTCTGCCAGTTGCTAACTCAGGAGTTGAAGAATGTTCTGCTACAAAAGCACCCGCAGCAAAACCAATAAATCCTTTGGATTCAAAGATATCTTTTAATTCTAATAACGCATCCTCATATGCTCGGTTCCCATAAGTAGTAATAAAAATGGCTAAGGTTTGGTTTCCAGTAATTTTATCAAAGCACTCGTGTAGTATTCTAGGCACTCTACCGGCATATGTAGGTACCCCTATAATTACAATGTCATCACTTGTAAATTCAATCGGATGATTTCGCATATGAGGTAATGTGAGATCTATTTCTTCATATTTGGGGTTCATTGCGAAAGCTATGGAGGAGACGATCTTCTTCGTAGTATTCGTAGGACTAAAATAAAGTAATTTTAAATTCTTTTTCATTTGTACCTCCTGGTATAGTTCATGGCTAAAAGTTCATGTAAATCTCTTTCCACGAATAGTCAATGTTTGCTCTTACCGTATTATAGTAAAATTATCAATAAGTTTCAAGAAATGTTTCATTCTTTGTTAAAGTATTGACAAACATAAAAATATGTGTATAATTACCTAATGTACACATACTGTTAAAATATTAACAAGTCATAGAGAGAAAGTGGATGAATTATACAGTTACCTTATCAATTTATGAATTTGATTCAGAAAGGAAACGTAAGACATGAATTTACTAAAAGGAAAAGTGGCAATAATTACAGGTGGTTCTCGTGGTATTGGATTTGCTATCGTTAAAAAATTTCTAGATCATGGTGCAAAGGTAGTTTTATGTGGTTCAAAAGAAGAAACAGCCGTAGCAGCCGTAAAAGCATTAAAGAAAGAAAATAATGAATATGAAGTATCTGGTGTATGGCCAGATTTATGCAATCCGGAGGAAGTGAAACAGTGTTTTACTGACATTAAGGATAAGTATGGTAAGATCGATATCTTAATTAATAATGCGGGAGTATCTGCAAGCGATAGTATTTATACATATAAACCAGAAGACTTTGCGTGGACGATTAACCTTAATGTAAATGCAGTGTTTTACTGTACTCAAGCTGTTGTAGGATTTATGAAGGAACAAGGTGGTGGAGTAATAATCAATACAAGTTCGATGGTTGGAACCTATGGTCAAAAGAGTGGATGTGCATATCCTGCATCTAAATTTGCAGTGAATGGCATGACGAAATCTTTGGCTCGTGAATTAGGACCAGATAACATACGAGTAAATGCAGTTGCTCCAGGAATTACGAATACCGACATGGTAGCAAGCCTTCCGGATGAAATAATCAGACCATTAATTTCAATGATACCTTTAAAACGTGTGGGTGAATCCGAGGATTGTGCGAATGCCTTTTTATATCTTGCAAGTGATTTAGCGAGTTATGTAACCGGTGAAATCCTTGCTGTGGATGGTGCAACTATATTTTAAATAAATAGATAAACAAATAAATAATTAATTAAATAGATAAATACATAAATAGATAGATAAATAAATTAATGGATTTATTAAATATAAAATAACATTTAAAATAGTATTTTGGACAAGACAGAAGAACCACATTTCAACATTGAAATGGTTCTTCTGTTTTATTTTTTTGCAGATGTTCTCCTTTATTTATTGATAAAAAAATAACTAAGTTAACTCGATTAGAAAATATTTTGTGAGGGTACTGTACAATTTGAATAGCGAATAATATGGAGTTGGTTAAAATATAGACAAAGAAGATGCATGGTGAAAGAAAATAGAGACAAAGGAAGGCATGGATAATAGATAGACAAAAATAATGTATAGACAAAGAAATTAGATAGGCTAAGAAAATGTATAGACAAGAAAATAGATAGACAAAGGAAGGCATGGATAAAGGAATTAGATAGGTAAAAAATGCAAATACAAAGAAAATACAAAGAAAATAATATAGATAGAACATGAATAATATTTATTAATTCTCAATAATATAATATTGACAATAATGTATGTCATACAGTATTATGAAATTAGGAGGTGACTAAAAATTGGATTTGAATGAATTATTATCAATTTTTGACACGGAATTAAAAAGAGGAACATTGACTTTGGTAATCATGAGTCAATTGCAAACACCACAATATGGATATTCACTAATACAGAATCTAACAGATCTAAATATAGAAGTGGAAGCAGGAACATTATATCCAATGCTTCGACGATTAGAAAAGCAAGGAGTACTAAAGAGTGATTGGGATACCAATGAAAGTAGACCAAGGAAATATTATCAATTAAGCGATTTGGGAATAAAGTTATTTTTCATATTAAAAGAGAATTGGAAAAATCTTTCGAAGCAAATGAATCATATCTTGTGGGAGGAAAATGTATGAAATTAATCGATCAATATATTTATACTGCAACAAAACATTTAAGTGATAAAGAAAAGTTAGATATCGAGGTTGCTATTAGAGAAACAATTGAAGATATGTTGCCAGATGATTTTACGGATGATGATGTGCGCAATGTGTTATATGAATTGGGGAATCCAACTTTGTTAGTACAAAAATATCAGGAAAAACCAAAGTATTTGGTAGGTCCATTACTTTATGCTAATTATATATACACATTAAAGCTTGTTCTATTGATTATTCTATGCGTAGCGCCAGTCATAGCATTTGTGACTGTAGTTACGGAAAATAATCATGTAGGTTACGTAGATACTATTATAAAAAGTATCACTCGACGCGCGCGCCAATGAAATCGCGGAAGCCAACGCCATCGACATGCAGA
>CAJJLI010000154.1 GCA_905192625.1 uncultured Clostridium sp.
TCGAAGCAGCAATTGCAGTTGTTGATGTATGTGGTCCAAATACTGCTACGATATCTTTATTGGATCCCATTTTATTCATCATGTTGATTGCTGTTGTCTGATCACTTTGATCATCCTCTAATACAAGTTGAATATCCTTACCAAGCACTCCACCAGCTTCATTAATCTCATCTGCAGCTAAGGTAAGTGCATTCTTCATATAATCGCCTCTACCAGCCATAGTACCAGTAGCCGAATATATAACACCGATTTTAATTGTATCTGCAGAACTCTTCGCTCCGTTTGCATCCCCTTTTGAACATGCAACCATTCCCAATGTCATTGCCCCAATTAGTAAACCCGCAATCAATCTTCTTTTCATAAACCATTCTCCTTTTTAATAAATAATCTTGGTCTTTTATAACTCGTTGTTTTTACTTCTTAAGATAAATACTTATCCTCTTCTGACGAATTACCACACCTTTCCTGCCATACGATAGGTTTACTACCTCACTGAAATATTAGTTTTGTTGCTAACTGCACAAACATTTTTACATAATATGTAGAATTTATTGTTGCTTTTTTAACAATTGATATATTAGTTCCTGATATTAATATAGCATAATTGATGGTATAACGTCAATAATTTTATTTTTTATTGTACAAAATGTACGTTTTTGTAATCACTTCTTATTTTTACCACTGTTTTCCTCTTGAAAAACACATTTTTACATATTCTTCTAATATATCAGTAGCTACTTTTGAGCTATTTTATACTACTTATTAAGCCAAGTATTTTTTTAATGTATTGCGAACGGCACCTTTTTCTGATACGAGCTCTGAAAAATAACCTTCTATCACTTCGCCAAGACCTACCCCATATAAGTTAACACCAAAAATTTTCTCATTTGATAAAATAGGTTGTAATTTTTCATGAAAATCCATCGTACATCCAAGTGTAATTCCTTCCAGATATGGCATCAGAGTTCCTAACATAGGATCTGAACTTGGTTCAAACTCCTCTCCATTGTCGTCAATGGCTAACAGATAACGACACCATCCTGCCAGTGTTAAAGGAATTAATTTTAAGTCCGTTACATTCAAACAAACGCTTTCTTGATACGCCTTAATCGTTTCACCAAATCGTATTGCTAGTTTTTGCGAGGTATCTGTGGCAATACGTTGTGGAGTATCTGGCATAAACGGATTCGGTATTCGAATATTTAATACTTCATCGATAAAAGTTTTTGGTTGTATAATTTTCGGATTAACAACCACTGGCAATCCTTCATCATATCCAATCTTCTCAACCAATTTCTTAAGTTCATCGTCTTTCATTTCATCTGCAATTAATGTATGATTCAACAAACATCCAAAGATAGCAAGTGCTGTATGAAGCGGATTCAAACAGGTACAAACTTTCATTTTCTCAACCTTATCTACCGTCTCCTTATCCGTAAAGATGATTCCACCCTCTTCAAGGTTTGGTCTTCCATTAGGAAATGCATCTTCAATCACTAAATATTGTGGTTCTTCTGCATTTACAAAAGGAGCAACATAGGTGTTTTTGCTTGTAACAATCGAATCCACGTTATGAAATCCACATTCTTTTAACATTTCTTTTACACTATCATCTGGTCTAGGGGTTATTTTATCTATCATACTCCACGGAAAGGCTACAAGATTTTTATCATTGATATACGTTAAGAATCCTTCTTCCACCAATCCATTCTCTACCCACGCTTTTGCATAGGCAACGACTGTTTCATTTAATTTCGTTCCATTATGAGAACAATTGTCCATACTCACCATCGAAATCGCTAGTTTACCAGCTTGATATCTTTTATATAGCAATGCAACGATTTTACCGATATAACTAGAAGGTGAAACTGGACCTTTTATAAAATCATCTTTTACAGGAGCTAGGTAATATCCGTTAGAGTCATACAGGTTATATCCTTTTTCTGTAATTGTAAAACTAACCATTTGAAGGGATGGCGCTTTAAAAATATCATTTAATCGCGCCCAATCATTGGTACATTCTGTATTCACTGTTAGTGATTCAGCAATACTTGCAACAACCGTTTTTCCAATCGTGCCATCAGCTTTTAGCGTTACTAAGACACTTAAATTGTCGTTTGGTCGATACATTTTTTCTATAATCTCATAATCAAATCCTTCTGCGACGATAATTCCAGTGTTTGCTTTTCCTGCATTTAAAATATTCTGCTGCACATTCGCTGGAAAAGCTCTAAAAAGATTCCCCGCCCCAAAATGAATCCACGTCGGATTTTGCATGGTAGACTCTTTCATTTGTTCGATGTCAAATTGCGGTAATGAGAAACCAGCCTCTTCCCAGGCTTTTTTATTCGTTAAGTCTTCCTTTGATAACTTCATTTGAACCTCCTCCCTAACTTTACACCATTAATTTCATCTTCTTAAGATCAAATATTTTTTATTCATATCAGCTCATTCATTGACATTCCTTTATCCATTTATGAATGCTGCTTTTAATTATTTCTTTAATTTTGTTTCCGATCTTTTATTAAATTTATTTCATAGATTTCTCATACTTAATTTCTTTCACTTGATTTCTTTTATAATTTTATTATTTGATTTCTTTTACTTATTTTTCACTTAATCTTTTCTAGTTTTTCTAAGGTTTCCCAGATTCCATTTATATACGTAGCTCCTAGCGCTCTATCATACAAGCCATAACCTGGTCTACCAGTTTCACCCCAAATCATTCTTCCGTGGTCTGGTCTAATGTAACCGTTAAATCCATTTTTATGAAGGGCTCTTACGATAGCTACCATATCCAAACTTCCACATTCTGAGTAGTGTGCAGATTCTTCAAATCCACCCTCTAATAGTTTTACATTACGTAAATGTACAAAATGCACACGCTTCATTGCAGAGTACTTATCCGCGAGCAATACCATATCATTTTCGCTAGATGCACCTAGAGACCCTGTGCATAGGGTAAGTCCATTGTATTCACTATTCACCAAGCCTAGCATACGATCTAAGTTTTTCTCACCTGTTATAATTCTTGGTAATCCAAAAATACTCCAAGGTGGATCGTCCTCGTGAATTGCCATCTTAACATCTGCTTGTTCTGCAACTGGTATTATTTCTTTTAAGAAATATTCTAAATTCGCCCATAAATCTTCTTCGGTTGTCTTTGCATATTCATCAAATACTTGTTTTAGCGTTTCTTTGGTATAGCTTGAATCCCATCCTGGAAGCGTTAATTCACCAGTCAACGGATCCATTTTTTCTATTTGCTCTGCATAATATACAAGTGCTGTTGAACCATCTGCAAGTTCTTTGTCTAGCTGAGTTCTCGTCCAGTCAAACACTGGCATGAAGTTATAACATATAACTTTAATCCCTGCCTCACCAAGTCTTCTGATATTTTCTTTATAATTTTCTATGTACTTATCTCTTGTCGGTTTCCCTAACTTAATATCTTCATGCACAGGTACGCTTTCTATAACTTCAAATGCAAGATTTTCACCCTCTACCTGTTGTTTTAACTTTGCAATACTCTCTCTACTCCAAACTTCACCAACTGGTACATCATAAACTGCTGTAACAATTGTACTCATATTTGGTATCTGTCTGATTTTCTGTAGTGTTACAGCATCATCTTCTCCATACCATCGAAATGACATTTTCATTGATTTTCGCTCCTCTTCTTTTTAATTTTCTTTCTCAATTGATTTTCACTTATTTTATTGCTTCCATCTTTTCTTCTTTTGCTTGTTTTCGCTTTATGAAATAGCTTTATTTTTCACTTCATTTTCTTTTTATTTTTTCACTTTATGGAATAGCCTAATTTATCTTTCTTGCTTGTTTTATTGCTTTATCTCTCATTTTATTTTTATAATTGTTTTATATATTTCCGTTTTCTCTGTTAATCTTCGAACTGAAGAACTATTTTTAATACATCTTGAGGATGTTCCTTAATCATTGCAAATGCTTCCATGACATCTTTGTAATTAAATACTTTTGTCATCAACTGTTCCGGATGCAACGTACCATCTTCAAATCCAGCTATAACTTCATCAAAACAATCATTATTTAATCTAGATCCAACAATGGTTAATTCCTTTTTCGTAATATCTGCCATTGTTATTTCGGAAGGTTGATTTCTTAATCCGATTACAACTACTCGTCCCGCTGGGCTTGCTAATTGTACTGACTGCTCAAAAGAAGAAGGCACACAAACAGTATCAATTACTACAGGCATTCCTTCACCATCAGTAAAGTCTTTGATTCGATCCTCTAGATTTTCTTCACTGACAAGAACAATTTCATCTGCTCCCATAGTTTTTGCTTTTTCTAATCGTTCCTTTACTAAGTCTGTCATCATAACAGTAGCACCGTTTCTTTTAGCAACCTGCATCGCACAGATACCAATTGGACCACATCCCATAATCAATACTTTATCCCCTGTATGAACCTGCGCACGATTATTAATTTCAACACCTATGGTGTAAGGCTCTACAAGACCTAACAACGATTTCTCAAAGTCTATATGAAACTTATGTATATTTTCTTCATCCGCTAATACGTATTCAGCAAAACCACCATCTCTATGTACACCAATAACTTCTAAGGTAGAACAAACATTATGTCGTCCAATTTTGCATGCGTAACATTCACCGCAGCTAACAACTGGGTCCACTGCAACTTTATCTCCCACTTTTACTTTTGTTACAGCAGATCCAACTTCTGTTACAATGCCGCCAAATTCATGACCTATAACTCTTGGGTAAGTTGCTAGTGAATTCGTTCCATTCCATATACCAATATCAGAACCACAAATTCCACCTGAAGTAATTTTGACAATTACATCCTTGGGTTTTGCTATCTTAGGATTTGGAACATCCACAATTTCTACTTTAAAAGGCTCTATTACTTTTATCGCTTTCATTTTCATTCTCCTTTTCAACGTCAAATAATTATTCAGGCAAAACACTTCTGATATATCAATCTTGTATATTACTTAATTAATCAGCATTTAAAAAATCTTAAATATACACAAACCTATTGATTTAAAGGTTTTCTTCCACTCACATAACTGATATATTAGTTCGTGTTTTAAATTTACCATATGCATATTACAACGTCAATGTATAAAATATATATTATTTTTTTATATTTTTGTATATATTGCACAATTCTAATTGGTTATTTTTTACTATAAATTTTATTTTATAACATTTCTTTTCTTGTTTTTCATTATTCATATTTGATTTTTTGGGATTCATATGTTATGATTAAGATGATTTGTGATATATTGATAACTAATATATTAATCAAGAAAGGGCTGTAAAATGAATTTAAAACTTCAGAATAAAAAAGAAAAAGAGAGCAATCGCGAATATGCATACCGAATACTTCATAGCAACATTATGACATTACAGCTACCTCCTGGCTCTATTTTAAACGAAGGTGAGCTATCTCAAATGTTATCTATAAGTAGAACACCAGTCCATGAAGCGATCATTAAATTACAATCAGAATATCTTGTGAACGTATATCCACAAAGCGCATCCAAAGTTTCGCTTATCAATGTGGAATATCTGAAAGAAGGTTTATTTTTGCGTTCCATTGTTGAACCAGCCATCATTAAAAAAATAGCTGGATTAATAAGTTCGAAAGGTCTTGCTCCATTACAAGAGAACTTGGATCAGCAATTAGAGGCAATCCATTCAGAAGATCCGATTAGTACTTTTTTTAAGTTGGACGATATTTTTCACCAAATGATATATGACTTAGCAAATAAATCAAATACATGGTATTCCATAAAAAGCGTATGTTCTCATTACGATAGAGCTAGATACATTGATGCTATTCTAAACAATACAGATTTAAAAGAAATCTATAATGAGCATAAAAAAATCTATCATATAATACTTATGGGAATTACTCAAGAAGTTGAGTTTGATCAATACTATAAAAACCATTTACACACCTTTGATAAAGGCTTCGACAATTTGATTGAGCACTATTCTGATTACTTTGTCATCTAAAGATATAACATTAAATGAGTA
>CAJJLI010000155.1 GCA_905192625.1 uncultured Clostridium sp.
CTCCCTACAGATTGTTAATACCACAGATAAGATTATCAATAATATTTTTGATAGGATTAATAAGTGCAATTACTCAGAGTCTTGGGATGATTCCTGCATTTGGATTAACGGAACCGACACTTAAGTATTATAAGGAGATTTTAATAAGTCCAAGCACAATGAGGTCCATTGAGTATAGTCTTAGGATTGCTTTGATTTCTTCTGTACTAGCAACTTTTATTGGTGTAATCATATGTGCTGTGATTGTTATGGGCCGTAGAACAAAAGGATACTATATGAGGATTGTGCAATTACCGATTGTAGTACCTCATGTAGTTGTAGCATTATTTACGATTAATATATTATCACAGAATGGAATGGTAGCCAGAATTTTTTATTCTTTAGGAATTATTAAGGAACAGCAGCAATTTCCGATGTTTATGTATGATTCTTATGGGATAGGAATTATTCTGGCTTATCTGTGGAAAGAGGTTCCTTTTATTATATATTTTATTATTGCATTAATGTCGAATATCAATGATAAATTAGGAGAAGCAGCTAGGAATTTGGGGGCTAGTAGATGGACTTCATTTTACAAAGTAACATTACCACTTTGTAAAAATTCAATACTGAGCGGTTTTCTAATCATTTTTGTTTTTTCATTGGGAGCGTATGAGCTACCTGCGATTCTTGGAGCAACATTGCCAAGAGCTCTTCCGGTGCAAGCATATATTGAGTATATTCATCCTAATTTAAAGAACAGACCTTATGCCATGGCTTTAAATGGAATCATCATTATAATCTCATGTATCAGTGCATGTATTTACTATATATTAATGGAAAAAAAGATCAGGGGATTGAACCAAAGAAAGCAGGGAAAAGAATGACAGGAAAGAAGAATAAAATTACTACACTAATATTATTCACATTTGCTCTTATCATTTTGATACCTGTGTTCACAATTTTTATTTGGGTATTTGTTGAACGTTGGGCATGGCCAGATTTGTTGCCTCAGGTATTTTCTACCCGTGCAGCACAAGAAATACTTAGTAGAAAACATCAGATAGTTACTCTCTTTATATCCAGTATACTCATATCTACTGTGGTAGCTGCCTTGTCAGTAGTGATAGGTATTATGACGGCAAGAGCATTTGTATTTTATGATTTTAAAGGAAAAGGAGCACTTTATTTTCTATCGATTCTACCTTTTATGGTGCCGGCTACGGTCTTTGCTATGGGGATACAGGTGACGTTTATTAAGGCGGGACTTAACAATACAGTGTATGGGGTGGTGATCGCCCAACTTATTTATTCTCTGCCATATGCAATCAGGCTTTTAATGGATGGAACCAAGGGAGTAGGAAAAGGCTTGGAAGAGCAAGCGAGGGTTCTTGGAGCAACACCCCTTAGGGCATTTTATAAGGTGTCATTACCACTTTTAATACCAGTGATGTTATCAGCGTTTAGTATGGCATATATTGTGTCTTTTAGTCAGTATTTCCTTACCTTATTAATTGGTGGAGGAAAGGTGAAAACATTTATCATAGTGATGGTACCTTATTTACAGAGTGGAGATAGAAATATTGCTTCGGTATATAGTGCTGTGTTTTTAGGCATAACACTCTTAATATTTGGACTATTTGAGTGGGTAGCAAATAAATACAGTAAAAACTACAAAGTAGATTATTATGCCTAACAGGAGTTTGTATGAGTTTAGTCATTAAAAAATTAAATGTAAAATTACAAAAAGAAAACATTTTACACGAAGTGAATGTGAAGATAAAAGAAGGGGAA
This sequence comes from uncultured Clostridium sp., assembly GCA_905192625.1. GTDB lineage: Bacteria > Bacillota > Clostridia > Lachnospirales > Lachnospiraceae > Lachnoclostridium. The sequence goes on from CAJJLI010000155.1 coordinate 1,774, forward strand.
TTTATATCTTTGTTAGGGGCATCTGGCTGTGGGAAGAGTACACTTTTAAAGAGCATTGCCGGTTTGATTGAGATTGAATCGGGGGAGATTTTCCTAGAAGAAAAATCTATAAAAGATATACCACCAGAAAAAAGAGGAACTGTAATTGTATTTCAGGACCTGCGTCTTTTCCCTCATATGACAGTAGAAAAAAACATTGCATTTTCTATGGAACTTAAAAAGATTCCTAAGAAGATTCAAAAGGAACGGGTATCGCAATTACTAAAAGAAGTTCAACTTGAGGGCTATGAAAAGAGAAGGATACGAGAGATGTCTGGGGGACAGCTACAAAGAGTGGCACTGGCAAGAGCATTGGCTGCCGAACCTAGGGTACTGCTCTTAGATGAACCCTTTTCAGGATTGGATGCGAAGCTTCGGATAGAGATGGCTCGTCTGGTTAAGAAATTACATCAAACACGCTATTTAACTACCATTTTAGTCACTCATGATAAGCAGGAAGCGCTCCAGTTATCGGACCGAATTGCATTGATGAGTGAAGGGAGAATTATACAATATGACCTTCCTCACAATATGCTATACCATCCGCAAAATCAGAAAGTTGTAGAGTATTTTGGGAAAGCAAACTGCATTATAGGAACCGTTAAGAACGGCAGATTCATAGGTAAGGCCTGTGAATGGGAGGCTGACTTAGAAGATGGTGTTTATGAAGTGAATATTGCAGTGGATGGTTCAGGTTTTACTTATTTTCGGAAGGAGATAAGTGAGAACTAGAAAAGCTTATAGTTCTAGGAAAACGTTTTGCTCTTAATAAAACATATAGTTCTTGAAGAATACGTCATATTACGTGGGAAGAGCACACAGATAGGAGTTTGTGATGAAGAAAATTATATTTGATTGCGATAATACTATGGGAATTAAGGGATGTGATGTGGATGATGGGTTGGCATTATTGTATCTATTAGGCTGTAAGAATGCTAAAGTTTGCGGAATCACTGCAACTTATGGCAACAACAAGATTGACGTAGTTTATTCAAATATAAAAGAGATGCTAAAGGAAATCGGATGCGAGGACATAACTTTAAAGAAGGGCGGAAGGTGTCCTGGTGATTATAAGAATGAGGCGTCTGAATACCTGGCTGAGATGGCAAGTCGCTATCCAGGGGAATTATCCATTCTGGCTACTGGATCTTTGACCAATCTGCAAGGCGCATATGAACTGGAACCCAATTTTTTTAACTATGTAAAAGAGATTGTATTGATGGGTGGTATTACCTCACCACTGGTATTTGAAAAGAAAGTGATGGATGAGCTGAATTTCTCTTGCGATCCACTGGCCACATATCATGTTTTGAAATACGGACATGATGTATCCGTTATTACCGGTAATAATTGTTTGAAGGTTTTATTCACAAAAGAAGAGTATAAGAGGGAACTTTTTAACAGTGAAAAGAGAATTGCAAAATATATCAGTGAGAAAACCGACTACTGGTTTTCTTATAATCAGGATGGGTATGGAATTAAAGGATTCTATAACTGGGATGTTACGGCAGCGGTATATTTAATGCATCCTGAATTATTTGAAAAGAAGGAAAGATTTTTTGATCTTTCAAAGGAAGATTTAACGAAGGGGTATTTAAGGGAAGAAGTCGAAGGATATACTTTGAATTTACCTGAAATAAAAGATGAAATGTCATTTAAACGCAATATATATGACACATGGCTTGAGGTACCAATGGCTTATAAATAAGGGAAAGTTATAAGCTTTTGAATACATAAAAATTAAAAGAACAGGAAATTAGGGTGAGAGGAAGAATATCTTTTACTCAAACTGATTTGTACGTGTGCTAAGTGCACAGATAGGAGATTAATTATGAAGAAAAAAGTAATGAGTTTAGGGTTTACAGTAGTATTGTCATTATCCTTATTGGTAGGATGTAATTCTAAGGTGGGTACTAAGGTTTCAGACGACGGATATCAGTATGTGACAGCATCTGAAACTGTGAAGTTAGCAAAGGATGGAAGTGGACATGTATTAGATGTACGCGAATGGAGTACATACGAAGAAGGAAGAGTTGTAGGCTCTGAGTGGTTTCCGATTTTTCCTTTAGAAGAAGAAGCCCTTGCAGATGAAATGGCTACTTACGCAAAAGAAAATTTAGATGATGGTGAAAAAATCTATATTATTTGTAATAGTGGACAAAGAGGAGCACAAAAAACAACGGAAGTATTGACTGAAGCTGGTATTGATGCATCTTTAATCTATACAGTTGAAGGTGGAGCAAAAGCATTGGCGAAAGAGAAGAATGCACTTACAACAGATCGTTCCGATGAAACTATTGAATGGCAGTATATAAGTGGTGAACAAGCATTACAAAATGCGGATGCTCAAATCATTGATGTACGTGATGATGAAAATTATAACGCAGGACATTTAAAAGGCTCTATTCATAGCGACTTAACAGATTTTGATGATGCAAAAGCTCAGTCAGCAATGTTTGATTTGGCAGTGGAAGAATTGGATAAGGAGAAACCAGTATATTTCTTATGTTACAGTGGTAATAAATGTGCCAAAGCAGGGGTTTCTGTATTAAAAGATGCAGGATTTGATGTAGATAATTTATATATTATTGAAGATGGAGCAAAGGGAGCAGCGGTACAGGCAGCTTTTGTACAGGATTAAAATACAAGTATGTGTTTCCTTGGTTCGTGGATTTCCCAAAGTACTAGCCCGTCTTAGAAATTATAATATGGGTCGTAAATATCTTATGATAGCGTTGAAGAAAGGATAGAAGGAATGAGCAAGATTAAGGGGTTAAGAGACTATCTTGAGCAGAGTAGTTTAAAGGATGTGTTAGAAATCCCGAAAGAGGAAAGAGTGGTATGTAAAGAGCTGGCTCAAGGTGAATATAATATTAACTATGTGTTTCAGCATCCGGTGACGAAGAAGAAGATGGTTCTTCGAGTAAATACAGGGAGTCAAATGCATCTTTTCAATCAAATTCAATATGAATTTGATGCTCTTGAATTTTTAAAGGAATCTGGGCGAACCCCAAGACCTTTCTATGTAGATGCAAGCAAAAAATTATTAGATTATGGTGTCATGGTTATGGAATTTTTAGAAGGAAGAAGTTTAAATTATAAAACCGATCTTTCTCTTGGGGCAGAATGCTTGGCTGATATTCATAGTGTGCCCATATTAGGCCATAAAGGTTTTTTATCGCCACCAAATCCTCTTCAGGCTATCTTAGATGAATGCCATACCATGGTTCAAACATATTATAATTCGCCTCTTGGTAATATAAAGATTAAGAAACAAATTGAGAAAATGTTAAAATATGGTGAGGAAAAATTAGTTTCCGAGGGTGTTTATACAGGATATCACTGTTGCATTAACACGGAACTTAATTCAGGGAATTTCCTTATAAACGGTTATGGGAAATCAAATTATCTGGTGGACTGGGAAAAACCTTTATTGGGGAATCCGGTACAGGATTTGGGGCATTTTCTAGCACCTACCACTACTTTTTGGAAGACAGATATTATTCTTTCTCAAAAAGAAATAGATGAGTTCGTACAAGCCTATCTTATAGCTGTGGATGGACGATTTTTGATAGAAAACTTGAAAGATCAGTTAGAGCTTTTTATATCAATTACCTGCCTTCGGGGGATTACATGGTGCGCTATGGCGTGGGTGCAATACCAAGAACCGGGTCGACTCATACGTAATCAAAATACATTTCATAAACTTGAGGCTTATTTAGATGAAGACTTCTTGGTTCATATTGAAAGACAGTATTTAAAAAAAATTTAACTCAAACTCCGCAGTTTTAAAGTTAAATGATTACTTGATAAATTCAGCTGAAACAGTATATTTATAACCATGATTAAAACTTTTACATCGACGTGACTATGACGAATTTGTGAAGCTAGTTACGGTTTAAAACTTTAATTTAGATGTAATCTGATATAAAAAGTAAACGAAATAAGAGTTTAATATAAATATTTTAGAATTAGGAGTAAACGATGAAGAAAAGAGTATTAAAAGTATTATTATGTGCAGCGATGGCAAGTGTGATGGTAACAGGATGTACAGCAGCTACTAAGGGAAAAGATGTAACACAACAAAAAGAAGAAAGCAATGTAACAGCGGATGCAGTAGATACCAGAAAAGTGTATGTGTCACCACAATGGGTACAGAGTGTTATTGATGGCAATCAAGAGGAATCTGATAATTATATCATTCTTGAATGTTCC
>CAJJLI010000156.1 GCA_905192625.1 uncultured Clostridium sp.
GTGTTTATATAAATGAATCAAAGTTAATCAATTATGAGATTTTAAGATGATTGAAATAGAAGAGTGAAAGTTTTATAGTATTATAAGGAAGTAAACAAAGAGTTGAAGATATATGTTTTTTATAATGTAAGCATATGGATTTCAAAGTTAATTACTTGAAAATCATAATCTATATATATTTGCATAAGAGTAGATAAAGGATATAGAAATCGAATTAATAAAAGGAGTAATAAAATATGTCAGAAGAAAATCAAGATATTATAGATAAATTTACAAAGGTTTGTATTTGCAAAGCGATTAGCAAAAGTACAATGAAAAAAATAATTAGAGAGGGTGCCGATACGTTGGAGAAAGTACAAAAAGCAACATCAGCTGGAAGCGGAAGTTGTGGTGGTAGACGTTGTACACCTAAAATTTTGCAATTGTTAGAAGAATATAAACAAGAACAAGAACAAGAATAGTTGTTCGTTGATCGTTATAAAAAAATAAATTAGTAGAAGCCTGATATTTTGTAAAATACCATAACACACTGTTGTGATTTTAAGTAAGATTTACAATAGTTATGTTAAAAGTATAATACTTGATTTCAGGCTTTCTTTGTTCTGAATATCCGTCTTTATTGTATAAGAGACTCAAACTTTACCGTATTATAATGTAGTAAGGAATTTGATTATATAATATTTAAGTGTTTTAAAATTACCATAATTATAACTTTAATATCTCGCTTTAATTTCTATTTTGGAAGTTACAATTCAGTGCCGAAAGTAACTTCACAAAGTCATCACAGGTGCGTTACCAGTCTTTTTCTTCATAGAAATTTGTCCGACTTAAAATCATAAAAAGTAAAAAATAAATGAAATTTTAATTGACAGGACAGGGGTACCTGTAATACAATACTATCAATTCATACTAAATCTATATGAATAGAATAATTAAGGAGGAATCCACATGAAATCGAATAGCGAAGTGATGAGAAAAAATTTAGAAAAGGTGAAGATAATCTGTTGCTCCTGTTGTATTTGTTCGATGTGTTAATGCATTGTATACTTGAATATTAATGTTAACTTTGAATCAGTAACATGTATAAAACCAGCTAGTATAAGAATGATATACTTAGTAGTGAATTTAGGAGGATAATTATGAACACCGATTTTATAGCAATAGGAGCACTCATAGTAGCAATTTTATTAATCGGCTTTTTGATTTTCTTAAGCAGAAAAAAAGTGGATTTTGGACTTAGAACAATCATCGCTCTTGTATTTGGAGTGATTTTAGGAGTAATTTTTAGTGGTCACACAACTTACATTAAACCAATTGGAACTGTGTATGCGAACTTAATTTCAGCGTTCGTAGTTCCGCTATTATTATTTAGTGTTATTTCAAGTGTTACCAATTTAGAGAATATAAATAAACTAAAAACAATTGGTTTAAAAAGTGCTAGTTTGCTTGTATTTACAACCTTTATAGCCTCTATATTAACAATAGTTGTTTCATTGTTTTTAAAAGTTGGAAAAGGAGCAAGCATCACACTACCAACGGATTATGTTGCGAAAGAAGTTCCAAATATTACACAGGTTGTGATAGATTTATTTCCAAAGAATTTTTTTAATCAGGCATCAAACAATGCGATTGTTCCAATCATTATTTTTTCTTTATTGGTAGGGATTGCCGTAGTTTCACTTTCTACGAAAGATCCTCAAGGTGTAAAGCCTTTTAAAGACTTTATAGATTCTGCTTCAAAAGTTATTAATACAGTAATTTCGTATATTATTGAATTTACTCCATACGCGGTGTTATCTTTAGTAGCAAATGCGGTATCTAACAATGGAGCAGATAAATTACTACCACTTATATTTGTTTTACTTGTAGCATATCTACTATGCTTTATTCAGACCTTTGGTGTAAATAGTGTATTAGTTGGGCTACTTGCAAAACTAAATCCGATTAAGTTTTTTAAACACATTTGGCCTGCACAGGTAATTGCATTTACAACACAAAGCAGTATTGGTACAATTCCAGCAACAGATAAGTGCCTAAGAAAGGCCGGAGTGTCTGAAAGTATTACTTCCTTTGTTGTTCCATTAGGTGCCAATGTAGGGATGCCTGGATGTGCTGGGATTTGGCCTGCATTATTAGCAGTGTTCGCAATCAATGGTTTAAATATTGAATATTCCATAGGGCAGTATATCTTTTTAGTACTGATAACAACCTTGGTTAGTATTGGTACAGTTGGTGTTCCAGGAACATCAACAATCACAGCGACTGCAGTATTTGCAGCAGCAGGCCTACCAATCGAAATAATCGTTATTCTTGCGCCGATAAGTTCAATCGTTGATATGGCACGTACTGCAACCAATGTAAGCGCAGCCGCTGCAAGTGCATTAATTATTGCAAAGAATGAAAATGAGCTTGATCTAGAAAAATATAATAGTTAAGAATTGCAACATTAAAAGTAAGGTCTTTCCTGTAAAATGTTTTAAAATATCACAGCAAGTGATATCATTTAGGCTTGCCAAAGATTTGCAGTACGGATTTGTAAATCATCGTATGTCTTAAAAAAGTATTCGCATGTGTTGATATTAATAAAGGCAGTATATTTCGTATAATCATAAGTATTTCGGTTGGTTATCACAGCGCCTTTTGGAATAGAAACACTTTCTAATATATGAAAGCAAGCATTAATCGCTTCGGTGCTATCTATTGGAGTTGGAATATGTGATTTCAGATAACAAGTTCTTATAAAGCGTTCGGGTGAGGTAAATCCACCTGGAAGAGGGATTGTACCTCCTGCTTGACCAAAAGGTGTTAATGAAACATTATTCCACTCCACTTCTTCTGTTTGCATGGGATGAACCTCCATGTAATTTCTTAAGTTCGTTAAATGCCATCGAAAATCTGGGCTATTACACATAACTCCAATTGGATTTTCAATAATCTCTATTCCACGTACGGTTGATTCAATTACTACGCAAGCTCCACTGCGGTCAGTAGCAATCCAGTGTAATGGGGCAACTGTTTTGGTTACAGGGTCTGGTAAACCAATAATGGCACATGTTTTTATTAATTTTCGTAAATCACTTACAGATGCACATTTACCTAAGATAAAATGTAAGAAATCAATGGATGCAATCGGATCTTTTGTAGTATTTGGTTTATCCATGTAAACAGCATAGCCTGCAAAATATAATACCGCGGCTGCGAAGCCTTTTTCGTTAACACCATCAAAGAATCCAAGTAAACCATCCATACTCTGACCAAGACCAATGAATCGGTAGGTATCTTGCATTTGCTTTCCATTGATACTATTGAGCCAAGTAAATGAGTTTGGAGTGATATATAACTGTGGTTCAATATCATGGGAAAAGTCCATTGTTCGACCAAAAAAATGTTCATTTGTATGAGATTTTAACGTCATTGCAGTGCACATATTCGTACCTATCGTTATAAGTATTAGTACAATATATGGAAAAGTAAATGGATTATGAATTGCATAGTTTTTTGATACACTTGTTAAATATAGAGTAGCTCTGGGTATAGTATAATTTTAATGCAGTAAGAGACGGATCATCCAAACAATTAATATCGCATAAACTAAATTTTATAATTCAAAATTTATCCAAAATTAGGTTGACTCTGACAGTGGGTCAACCTTTATAATTATTATGGACTGGATTTTTGTAAGACTTGCTTTTTTAAACTTTATAAGCATTTTTACAATAAATCATGGAACAATACGATATTAATTGTAGGAGGGTTTCTATGCAAAAGAAAAGTTTACAACGATGGATCGCATTTTATTTGGCATTTTTAATGTTAATAACAACGATGATACCATCATCATTTAGCATGGTTGCAAAAGCATCAGACTCAAGTCTTGTGCTTTTAGAGAGCAGCGGTTGGCTAGAATCTGCATATGTAAAATGGGTACCTATGCAAGAAGCAGATGGATATGTAGTGTATGTAAAAAATGCGAAGGATGGTGACGAAGCCTATGTTAAGCTGGATAATGAATTAATTAGAGAGTATCCAACTTATTATAGAGCGGATGCAGTTGGACTTTCAGAGGGAGTTTATCTGATGAAAGTCGTACCTGTTATTGCTGGAGTGGAAGTTGATGAGAAGGCAGCGACAACAGAAACATTAATCGTATCAGCACACGTAAGAGAGGGTTTTGCATTCTCTGAATTTTCGAAATATAAAACGGGTTCCGGCGGATACAACGAAGATGGAACAGTGAGAGAGAATGCTCAAATTATTTATCTTACAAACGAGAATAAAGATACCGTTAGCTTAGATGTTATTATTAGTTCAAAAGGAGAGACAGAGACAGCTACTGGTATTTTTGATATATTGGCAAAGAGAGAAAAAGGGAAAGATTTAAGACCTTTGATTATACGTATGATTGGTAAGGTAGAGATGCCAACTGGAGTCAAAGGTTATTTATTGAATGTAAAGAAAACATTCAACGTGACGATAGAAGGTATTGGCGAGGATGCTACCGTGCACGGTTGGGGATTTTTAGTACGAGAAAGTAAGAATGTAGAGATTAGAAACCTCGGTATCATGTGGTTTGGAGATGATGGAATTTCTCTTGATACAAAAAATGAAAATGTATGGATTCATAACAATGACCTTTTTTACGGGGCACCTGGAAGTGACTCTGACCAAGTGAAGGGGGATGGATCAGTTGACGTTAAGGCATTATCGACTTACGTAACGATTTCATTTAATCACTTTTGGGATTCAGGAAAATCAAGCTTGGCGGGTATGTCGGATACTGAAGAGTTTTTTATAACGTATCACCACAATTGGTACGATCATTCGGATTCTAGACATCCACGTATTCGAGTAGGTAGTATACATATTTATAACAATTATTTTGATGGCGTATCGAAATATGGAGTTGGTGTAACGAAGGGAGCTTCAGCCTTTGTAGAAAGTAATTACTTTAGGAACTGTAAGTATCCAATGCTTTCTTCCAATCAAGGAACGGATGTGTATAACTCAGCGACTGGAGCATATACGAATAAAGGTACGTTTTCAGGAGAAGCTGGCGGAATTATTAAAGAATTTGACAATGTAATCATCGGTGAGGAACGTTTTGTAAATCAAGTTACAACACCAGACAAAGGTCAAATAGATGCATACTCAGTAAAAAGCAAAGAGGAGCAAGTGCCTGCTGATGTAGTAACTATGGAAGGTGGCACAAGCTATAATAATTTCGATACAGATCCAAATAAAAGCTATTCATATTCAGCGGATGACGCAGAAACTGCCAAAATTAAGGTAGAGAAGTTTGCAGGTCGTATGAGTGGTGGAGATTTAAAATGGACGTTTGATGATTCTGAAGATTCAAATTATGAAATCATACCAGAATTACAAAATGCAATTAAAAACTATACTTCACAGCTTATATCCATTGGAGGAATTAAGGAAGGCAATGGAGCAGAGCCTACGAATGTACCTAGTGAGCCAACAACGGCACCGGTAGAGCCAACAAACGTACCTATTGAGCCAACCGAGAGTCCAACGGAGCCAACACAAGGTCCAGCAGAACCAACGGTAGCACCGTCAGAAGAATATGTACATAACTTTACCACACAAGGATTAACTAGTTCATTTTATTCCTTCCCTGGTAAAAAGAATTTATCAACATCAAAGGGTACTGTTATATACAAAGAAATGACATTAACACAATGTCTGAAGATGGAATCAGATACTCAAATAACCTTTACTTCTCCAGGGAATGGAACTTATATCATGGTATTCAATCCAAAAGATGGTAAAGTGAATGCGAAAATTAATAATGTTAAGTTGACAGGTGACCTAGAGACCGGTATATTAACATATCCAGTAGAGAAAGGTGTTTTCTATACGGTAGATAAGGCAGATACGGCGAATTTGTTTTATATGGAATTAATTTTAGAAGAAGAGGCAACTCCAACAGAAGTACCAGAGGTAACACCAGAAGTAACACCAGAAGTAACACCAGAAGTAACACCAGAAGTAACACCAGAAGTAACAC
>CAJJLI010000157.1 GCA_905192625.1 uncultured Clostridium sp.
TTCGTACGACCATTGATGATACCTGCTTTTGTATAACGGCTCTTATTTTTGCCATCTTTGACATTTAACGTAACAAATTCATAATCCGTTGTAAAAGTTACTACTTCGGAACATCCACGACTATTTTTTACGTAAATCTCATAGCTTGTCTCTGGGTTTAAATTATGAATGGATTGAACTACCTTATTACTTTTACAGTATAACTCGTTGTTTAGATAGACTTCATAATCCTCTTCTGTATAATAATACCCTTGTTTTACTAATTCAATAACAGCCGTTCTTGCGGACTTAAATAAAATATTAAATTTCATTTGTTCTGTCGTTTTCAATTTTTTTCCCTCCTAGCCACTTACTTAACTCACTATATAGCAGCTATCTTCATTAATAAACCAAGCACTTCATCATCAAGGTTTTCATCAAGTTGGCGTAATATGGATGCCATCATATCATTGATAGATTTCTCATATTTTTCACTTAATAAAACATTATATTTACATGCTTTTTTCATAGCATAGACTGTCATTAATGACGTCGTTAAGTTTATTTTTTCGGAATTCGTTGAATCATAGATTAGCTTACTAGTATTATCTTGGTATTTTAAAATACCTTTTACAGTTTCCTTCATCCAAACAATAAGCTTCTTATAATGCTCATAAATTTCTTCCGAAGTATTTACTATCGTATCCACCAAAGTCATAGCATGTAACGCAGACAGTTTTGTATTTATCTCTCCATTTACATATAAGCCGATTTCTTCATTAAAATATGCACCTCTTAACGCTGCAAATTTAGCAATAATATCATTGTATCCTTCTTTTTTATGGAAAATCGTTTCGTAATTCATGTAAAATGGCATCATTGCAAAATACACATCAAAGATACACTCATTGTGATCTTTTGCTTTTTCAAGTATAGTTTCAGCAGTTCCTAACTTAGGTAAGTAATCACTTGATAATCTATCAATTGCTTTTCTATACTTGATTTCTCCTGTAATATTGTATAATGCAAAAAGAACTTCTCCAAGTCGAATTGTATCAATGACTTCATTCTCTATTTTAAATGTAATTTCGCCATCTTCGGAAACTCTGTCTTTCACACTATTGATAACAAAATTAATGAAACTATCTTCATTTGTTTTTTTATAAAGCTCGGTAGAACCAAGCAATCTCAAACTCTGAACAAAATCAGCTTTAAGCACTATCGTTTTGTTCTTGTCAAAATTTCTTAGTACAAATTGTTCTAAATTCATAAATTTATACCAATGCCTTTCCTTTGAATATTAATGCTGATATTTCTAAGTATAAGATGCAAATTCTTAAAACTAAAAAGAACAGGCCGTATAAAATCATTTTTTTATTATTAGATTTATACAGCCTGTTCTATACACCTTATCTGATTATCTTATATCCTGCATTGCGCAGCCGTCCATATCATCAAAATCTTGGTTTTCACCAACCATACCCCAGATAAATGTGTATGCTTGAGTACCAGATCCAGAATGAATTGACCAGCTAGGAGAAATTACAGCCTCTTCATTTCTCATAACAATATGTCTTGTTTCTGTTGGTTCTCCCATGTAATGGAATACCAAAGCATCTTCTGGCATGTCAAAGTATAAATATACTTCCATTCTTCTATCATGTGTATGACAAGGCATTGTATTCCAAACACTACCTGGTTTTAATTGAGTCATACCCATAACTAGCTGACAACTTTCTACTTGACCTGGAAGAATGTATTTACATATTGTTCTATGATTTGCTGTTTCTAAAGAACCAAGTTCTACTCTTACACAGTTTTCTGGTTTGATTAATACCGTTGGATATGTTGTGTGTGCTGGTGCACTATTTAAGTAAAACTTCGCTGGATTGCTTGCATCTACGCTAGCAAATGTTATGTCTTTTGAACCCATTCCAATGTATAAACCATCTTTATACTCGAGTTCATATACTGTACCATCTACAGTTACAGTGCCTTTTCCACCGATATTAATAATACCCATTTCTCTTCTTTGTAAAAAGTATTCTGCACGAAGTTCATCTCCAGCAGTTAAAACTAGAGGAGCCTTAACTGGTACTGCAGAACCAGTAATGATACGATCAATGTGGCTATACACTAATTTTATGTCATCCACTTGAAACAAATCATCAATTAAAAATTCCTCACGTAAACGATCGGTTGTGTAATGTTTTACATCCTTTGGGGATGCTGCTGTTCTAAGTTCCATATTCAACACTCCTTTTTATTCATTCTATATTATAAACGAATGTTACATTCGTTTTAGTGACCTAATTTTCCCCTAGAATACAATGTATGCTTTACCTATCTTAAGTAATAAAGTAGCGTACTGCATTCTATGGTTACATAGTATATAAGGGTATTGCCCCAACTAAATGGCACAATACCCATATTTTATTCTTAATATCTACATTATCTTAAGTTTAAAACTTTTATTCTAATATAAATATCATCGTAAGTATTTACACTTACTTTTTAATTATCTTTGAACACGTCCAGAACCATCTCCGCCTACTAAAGCGTCAACTTCAGAACGAGTTACTAAGTTGAAGTCTCCAGGAATTGTGTGTTTTAATGCAGATGCTGCTACACCAAATTCAAGAGCTGATTTAAAATCTTTACCATCAACGAAACCACAGATAGTTCCAGCTGCGAAAGAGTCACCGCCACCTACACGGTCAACGATAGGAGTGATTCTGTATTTTCTAGAATGATAGAATTCACCTGTTTCGCCATTGTAGATGCATGCAGACCAACCATTGTCAGATGCTGAATAGCTTTCTCTTAAAGAGCTGATAACATATTTGAAGTTGAATTTAGCAACCATTTGTTTGAAGATATCTTCATAACCAGCTAATTCCAAATCACCACTAGTTACGTCAGTGTTACCTGGCTTAAATCCAAGAACTTTTTCTGCATCTTCTTCGTTACCAATGCAAACGTCAACGTATTGCATTAAGTTAGACATAACTTTCTGAGCTTTTTCAGAAGACCATAATTTCTTACGGAAGTTTAAGTCAACAGAAACTGTGATTCCTTTCGCTTTTGCTGCTTTTAAAGCTGCTTCAGTTACTTCAGCTGCTTTATCAGAAACTGCTGGAGTGATTCCTGTAAAGTGGAACCAATCTGCACCTTCAAAAATCTTATCGAAATCGAAATCAGAAATTTCTGCTTCAGCGATTGCAGAGTGAGCACGGTCATAAACAACCTTAGAAGCTCTCATAGCTGCACCTGTTTCAAGGAAGTAGATACCAAGTCTGTCGCCACCGTGAGCTACGTTAGAAGTATCAACACCCATTTTATTTAATGCTGCAACAGCACAATCACCAATTTCATTTGCAGGAACCTTTGTCACGAAAGATGCATCGTGTCCATAGTTTGCTAAGGAAACAGCAACGTTTGCTTCTCCACCACCATAGCATACATCAAAGCTTTCTGCCTGAATAAATTTTTGATATCCTGGAGTGGATAATCTTAACATAATTTCGCCCATTGTTACAACTTTAGCCATTTTTTTATCTCCTTTTTAATAAAATATATTATTAATGGTTTTTAAACCATTCCTATTGTACTTAAGAATTGAAAATAGTTCAACTATTTATTTATAAAATTATATAAAGTATTTAATACCAGAACATTTAAATCAATAAATATACAATTTCTTCCTGTAAAATTTACATCTTCACGATTTTTTCTTCTTCCATTCCATTTACAAATGTGATTTACTTTACAATTATAAAGTAACACCTTGTTTAAAGATTGCCATATCATGGAATCCTGCTTCTTCTGATTTGAGTTTTTTACCAGAAGCTATATCTAAGACAAATTGGAATAACTCTTCGGACAATGTGTTTAAATCCTTATCAACTACTAAAGAACCGCAGTTAAAGTCAATCCAATTGCTCTTCTTATCTGCAAGAGCAGTATTTGTAGAAATTTTCATTGTTGGAACTGGTGATGCAAAAGGAGTTCCTCTACCTGTAGTAAATAATACCATGTGTGCACCAGATGCTGCAAGAGCAGTTGCTGCAACAAGATCGTTACCAGGAGCACTTAATAAGTTTAAGCCCTTAGTTTTAACGATTTCACCATATTTTAATACATCCTTAATTGGCGCATTACCCGACTTTTGAGTACATCCAAGGGATTTATCTTCAAGAGTAGAAATACCACCCTTTTTATTTCCTGGTGATGGATTTTCATAAATTGTTTGATTGTGATTTGTAAAATAATTTTTAAAGTCATTGATCAAATCAACTGTTTTATCAAACATTTCTTTTGTTTCGCAACGTTCCATTAGAAGTGTTTCTGCACCAAACATTTCTGGCACCTCTGTAAGGATTGTTGTTCCACCTTGTGCAACTAAGATATCAGAGAAAGCACCTACAGTTGGATTTGCAGTAATACCTGACATACCGTCTGAACCACCACATTTCATACCAATGATTAATTCATCAGCGCCAATTTTTTCACGTTCAAATTTAGCTGCATAATCAATTAAATCAGCGATTAAACCTTCTGCTGTTTCCATTTCATCTTCAACATCTTGGCATTGTAAGAACTTCACTCTGTTTTCATCATAATCGCCAATGTATTCTTTTAAAATAGCGATATTACTATTTTCACAGCCAAGTCCTAACACTAATACGCCACCAGCGTTTGGATGATTGATAAGGTCTGCAAGAATTGTTCTTGTATATTCTTGATCATCTCCCATCTGAGAACAGCCATATGGATGTGGGAATGCAATAATATCTTCTACAGATCCTGTTAGTTTATTCGAAAATTGTTTTGTCATTGCTGTAGCAATGTTATTTACACATCCTACAGTTGGGATAATCCAAATTTCATTACGAATACCAACTTTTCCATCGCTTCTTCTATATCCATCAAAATAAGCTTTTTCTCTAGATGGTAATGGTGTAAGGTTTGGTTCATAAGTATATTCTAAAACATCACCTAAGTTTGTCTTAATATTATGTGTATGGATCCAAGCTCCCGCAGACACATTGCTTGTTACATGTCCAATTGGGAAACCATATTTAATTACGTTCTCGCCTTCTGCGATTGCTGATAAAGCGAACTTATGTCCACGTGGAATGTCCTCTACTAAAGTAACTGATAACTCCTCGACTAAAAGAGTAGTTCCCTTAGACAAATCTTTTAAAGCAACTGCAACATTATCCTTTGGATTAATTTTTATAAAGTCTTGCATAAGATTCATCTGCCTTTCTTTATGAATTTTAATGGAGATGTGTGATTCACTCGTTCACAAGTAACGATATCAAACCACACATACACCAAGAAAAATCAATACTATTTATATTATTCGCTAATAACTTTTTCTAAAGCTTTACGCATACCATTTGTTTGAATTTCTTCGATATATCCAGCAATTTTATCTACTAAACCATCATATTTTGTTAAATCTTCACCGAAGAATTTTTCATTGCTTAAGTAAAGAGTAGTAAATTCTTTTGCAGTTTTTCCTGAATTTGCTGCAAAGAACTCTAAAACATCAGCATCATCTAAAATCTTATATTCATTGCCATCTCTAGTACCAATTAAAGCATTGTCTTTAATTTCACTACCAGTATAGAAGCTCATTAATGCTGCTATAGAGAAGCTTAAGTGATTTGGTAACTGACCAAATTTGTCAATGTAACCTGTTAAGCTTGGCTTACAACGAGATTTCCATTTTGATACAGAGTTTAATGAAATAGATAATAATGCATGTTTAATAAATGGATTTTCAAAACGTTCAATTACTGCATTAGCGAAAGCTTCACATTCTTCTTTTGGAAGAGACAATGTAGGAATGATTTCATTAAATACAGTGTTCATCATGAATTTACGTACTGTTTCATCTTCCATAGATTCTTTTACGAAATCGTTACCTGCAAGGTAGGAAGCTAATACGAAAGAAGTATGAGCACCATTTAAAATACGTACTTTTCTTTCTCTGTATGGTTTTTGATTGTCAGTAAAGATTACTGGAAGTCCT
>CAJJLI010000158.1 GCA_905192625.1 uncultured Clostridium sp.
AGCAATTACCAAGAATACAAAAGCTGTTATTGTAAACTCACCAAATAATCCAACTGGTGTTGTATATTCAGAAGAAACGATTATAAATCTTGCTAATATTTTAAATGAAAAGCAAGAAGAGCTAAATACATCCATCTACTTAATATCAGATGAGCCTTATCGAGAGTTAGTTTATGATGGAGTAGAGGTTCCGTACTTAACAAAATACTATAAAAATACAATTGTAGGATATTCATTTAGTAAGTCATTGTCTTTACCAGGAGAAAGAATTGGATATTTGGTAATACCAGATGAGGTAGATGATGCAGAGGAAGTGATAGGTGCTGCAAACGTAGCAAATCGTATCTTGGGGTTTGTGAATGCTCCATCGTTGACACAACGTGTTGTAGCAACGTGTATCGATGAAGAAGTAGATGTTGAAGTTTATAATAAGAATCGTGAGCTTTTATACATGGCTTTGCAAAGCTATGGGTTTGAATGTATTAAGCCGCAAGGTGCATTTTACTTATTTATAAAATGCCTTGAGGAAGACGATGTGGCATTTTCTCAAAGGGCAAAAGAACATAAGTTATTAATTGTCCCAGGATCATCTTTTGGATGTCCAGGGTATTGTAGAATTGCATATTGTGTAGATTATGAGATGATAAAGCGTTCTCTTGATAGTTTTCATAAATTAGCACAAGAGTATAAATAGTAAAAGTAAAAAGAATAGTATAGAAATATAAATAAAAATTATAAATATGAAGTGAAATTTGAAAAGTGGCTTTAAATGATAAGTAAAAGTATAAAGCAACCTAAAAAGTAAGCAAATGGGTAACAAGATACGATAAATATATCATCAACGCTAGGAACTTAAAGAGGAAAATGTAAATAGCAGAAGCAGAATAGTTAAGATAAATGAACAGGAAAGTATAAGCGGATTTTTAGAATCCGCTTTGATTTTTTAGGCGGGAGGCAGTCATGAGAGCGTGGGAAAGTAATGTTAGAAGAGTTTCTCCTTATGTACCTGGAGAGCAACCTAATCTTCCAAATATGATAAAATTAAATACGAATGAAAATCCTTATCCACCGGCACCAGGAATACGAAATCTAGCAAAAGAAATAGATACTGATTTATTACGACTTTATCCAGATCCAGATTCAAAAGCATTAATAAAAGAATTAGCTGATTTTTTTCAGGTTGAGAAAGACAACGTCTTTGTTGGTGTTGGTTCAGATGATGTTATTGCTATGGCTTTTTTGACATTTTTTAATTCAAAGAGACCAATTTTGTTTCCGGATATCACCTATTCGTTTTATGATGTTTGGGCTAATTTGTATAATATTCCTTATGAAAGACCAGAGCTTGATGAAGAGTTTAGAATCCGAGCAAAGGATTATTACAAAGATAACGGGGGAGTAGTCATAGCAAACCCAAATGCTCCTACCTCGATTGCAGAAGGAATTGAGGTTATTGAAGATATAGTAATCCATAACCAAGATGTAATTGTAATTATCGATGAAGCTTATATTGACTTTGGTGCAGAATCAGCGATTTCTTTAACAAAAAAGCACGATAATTTATTAGTTATTCAAACCTTTTCCAAGTCTAGATCAATGGCTGGAATGAGAATCGGATATGCAATAGGCAATAAAGATTTAATTCAAGCATTAAACGATGTGAAATCTTCTTATAATTCATATACAATGAATCAACTTTCAATCGCATTTGGTGTAGAAGCGGTACGTGATAAGAGCTATTTTCATGCGTGCATAGAGAAAATTAAAGAAACAAGAGAAATTGTTAAAGAAGAATTATCGCGAATAGGATTTACCTTTCCAGATTCGAAAACTAATTTCTTATTTATAACACATAAAGATATTAAGGCAAAAGACTTGTATTTATCATTACGTGAACACGGTATTTTTGTAAGATACTTTGAAAAACCTCGAATTGATAATTTTTTAAGAGTTACCATAGGAACAAAAGAGGAAATGCAAATATTCATTCAATTTATTAAGAAATATTGCGAGGATTTCTATAAAGGATAGTGTTTGAATTGTTCAAAAAATTCAGAAGAAATGTTCTAATAAAATATTTTATGGGTATTTGTGGAAAACAATAGAAATATCTTTCTAAATCCGTTATAATATGGATGGTGCAAAGCATAAATGTAAATTGCTACTAAAGGAGGAGAGTTCATGAGAATACTTATTGCCGAAGATGATTTTGCAAGCAGAAAATTCATGCTACGATTTTTAGCAAAGTATGGCGAATGCGATGTCACAGTAGATGGAATGGAAGCTGTTGATGCTTTTACTATGGCACTTGAGGTGAATGAGGGTTACGATTTAGTATGCTTAGATATTATGATGCCTATTTTGGATGGATACCAAGCCTTAAAGGCAATCCGTGATATTGAAAAGGAAAAGGGAATACCTGAATCCATGCAATGCAAAATTATTATGACGACAGCCTTAAGTGAAGGTAGGAATGTTCAAAAAGCTTTTGAATTAGGCTGTGTTGCATATGCAGGTAAGCCGATTGACCAGCATAAATTTGAGAATGTTTTAAAGAAGTTAGAGTTAATTTAAACCGTGCTTGAAATAGAGTGTAAATGAATAGATAGGATGGGAAAACTGTTGAGTTTAAATTCAAGTATATTATCTTTCGATAAATACTTGAATGGATGATCAATGGTTTTTTTATTTGTCTAAATTTAATTCGGGATAATTTGCATTAGGCACATTCGTTCTTTTGTTTATTCAAATTACGATATAATTAAAGAAAAAGCGTTTAGCACCCGAATCAATTTTTTACAATACGGTGAATATGTATTGACAGAATGGTATTATGGTATTATAATTCGCTTGTTAATGATAATTATTATCAAATACGATGCAAGAGAAGGTGAGTTAAAAATGACATTACGAGAATGCAGAGTAGATAAGGACTATGTGGTAAAAGATATGGACCTTGATCAAGCGATTATGATACGTTTAAAAGCGTTAGGATTAACTGATGGTACGCGTATACATATTTTAAATAAGAAGCGCAGTGGTTCTATTATATTTCATGTTAGAGGTACTAGACTTGCGGTAGGAAGAGATATTGCAGAATCAATTCATGTGAAGGACAACGAAAGGAAGTTAGACCGATGAGAGAGGAATTACAAGTTGGATTTATTGGCAATCCAAATTGTGGGAAAACTACATTATTTAATGCATACACTGGCGCAAAGTTAAAGGTAGCAAATTGGCCAGGTGTAACCGTTGAAAAAAAAGAAGGGGCAATGAAATACCACAATCATCGATTTAAATTAGTTGATTTACCAGGGATATATAGTCTCACCTCTTATACAATGGAAGAAAAATTATCCAGACAGTTTATTCTTGATTCTGAAGTTGATGTTATCGTTGATGTTGCCGATGCATCTTGCCTGGAAAGAAACCTATACCTTACTTTACAGTTAATTGAGCTAGGAAAACCAGTAATATTAGCACTTAATATGATGGATATTGTTGAAGAAAGAGGTATGGAAATTGATTTGCATCGATTGCCAGAAATGCTAGGGATACCATGTATTCCAGTATCAGCAAGAAAACGTACAGGGCTTGATATATTAATGCATACCGTTGCTCACCACAAGGAAACATGCAAACCTATGAATATGGAACACCAGCATCCAAATTTACATAGTGATAGTAATCATATGCATGAGCATCACAATGAACATACAATGGTGTACTCTGATAATATCGAAGATAAAATTGATGAAATCACGGAACGCTTAATGAATGCAGAATTTGAAACAAATAATTATCGATGGTACGCAATTAAGTTATTAGAACAAGATGAAGAAATTATGGAAGCATGTAATATTGAATTGCGTGATATTGTAGATAGAAATTATGAAGATGAAATTATTCAGCAGAAATATGATTTTATAGAAGAAATTATAGAAGAGTGTTTGGTTAATAAGAATAAAAAAGCAGCAGCCACGGACAAAGTAGACAAGATATTTACAAACCAATGGCTGGGCATTCCACTATTTTTAGGAATCATGGGGATTGTATTCTTTTTAACTTTCACCATAGGAGATTTTTTAAAAGGAGGATTTGAAGTTGGCCTAGAGAAATTCTCTGAAATGTTATTGCATTGGCTCATTTCCTTACAGACCAATGAAGTGCTTATCTCATTGATTATTGATGGAATTGTTGCTGGAGTTGGTGGTATCTTAACGTTTTTACCAAACATATTTATCTTATTTTTAGCGCTGGCATTTTTAGAGGACAGTGGATACATGTCAAGGGTTGCTTATGTTATGGATGGAATCATGGGGCATCTTGGTTTGTCTGGTAGAGCATTTATTCCAATGATTTTAGGATTTGGTTGTACGGTACCGGCAGTAATGGCATCAAGATCACTAGAAGATATGAAAGATCGTAGAAGAACAATTCTAGTTACACCTTTTATGTCTTGTAGTGCAAGACTTCCTATTTATGTTTTATTCTCACAAATGTTCTTTAAAGAGCAAGCTATGCTTGCTGCGTTCTCGATGTATTTGATTGGATTTTTAATTGCAATTGTGGTTGCATATGTAATGAACAAGTTGAGTGCAAAGGGTGAAATGAAACCATTGTTAATTGAATTACCAGAATATAAAGCTCCAAACCTACGAACCATTATAATTTATGTTTGGGATAAGGTAAAGGATTACCTAACGAAAGCAGGAACTACAATCTTTATTGCTTCTATTATCATTTGGTTTATCCTTAATTTTGGCGTAAGTGGAAAAGTTGACGATATGTCACTTAGCTTTGGTGCAAACATAGGAAAATGGATTACACCGTTTTTAGTACCAGCAGGACTTGGTATGTGGCAAATTGCAGTAGCACTTATCTCAGGACTTGCAGCAAAAGAGGTCGTTGTTTCAAGTTTTAGTGTGTTATTTGGAATAGCGAATATTAATTCTAGTGGTGGAATGAATAATTTAGTCGAAGTATTGCAAGGTACGGGATTTGGAGCTTTGAATGCGTACTCATTCATGATATTTTGTCTACTCTATACACCATGCGTTGCGACCATTGCTGTAGTAAAAAGAGAGTTAAAGTCTGTAAAATGGACTATTTTTACCGTTTTATTTCAATTAGCAGTTGCTTGGTTGGCAGCAACGCTGGTGTATCAAATAGGTAGCATGTTTTTATAAACATGATTAGAAAGGATGAGGGCAATGATAGCAACAATCATAATAGGGCTTTTGATCGCATCATACGCTGGTATTGTAATTATTAAAAAGGCGAAAGACATGAAGAATGGTAAGTTTTGTAGCTGTGGGTGCAGTGACTGCACTTCAAGTTGTCATAAAATAAAAGAAGAATAAATAATATTAGCTGTTGTAAGTAGCATGTATTTCATTGCAGTGTGGAATGCTATTTACAACGGCTATTTTTAGATTTATGAGTAGTTAGTATAAAAGCATAAAAGTGTGGCGTAATGAATAAATTAAGAGGTACTATACTGTATTATTACAAGTGAAAATTGTTTTTTTCGAAAGAAAAAAGGATTTCGGCAAGATTTGCAGAATAATAGTAATATAGGTAAGTTTTTATAAAATATTTTAAGTCTAGCAGGAAGTTTGGAGGGTATCGTAAAACGAAGGGAGATGAGCTGGTAATATGGAGAAGTTAAATATACGGCAGAAACTAGAGCGATTGGAGCATGAATATTTAAGTGAATATGCTTCGTTTAGTGATAGTACATTAGGAAGAGATTATCCAGAAGAACCATGTGATATAAGACCCGCTTATCAAAGAGATCGGGATCGTATTCTTCATTCGAAAGCATTTCGCAGGTTAAAAGGAAAGACTCAAGTATTTCTTGCACCTGAGGGGGACCATTATCGTACCAGAATGACTCACACGTTAGAAGTATCTCAAAATGCTAGAACGATTGCAAAGGCTCTACGTTTAAATGAAGGTACGGCCACGTTAATAGTACGCAAACTCTATTCGATATGCCGTTTTTCCTTACG
>CAJJLI010000159.1 GCA_905192625.1 uncultured Clostridium sp.
AGAAGAAAATCTAAGTGATGAGAGTATAACGGAAGTTTACAGTGCACGGGAATTAGAGGCAAGGGCGATTGCAATGAGGATTAAAGAGCTTGTAGATCCTGAAAAAGGTTTACTCGTGAATGATAAAGGGGCACTAAGAAGAGCTAGGTTTAGCGATGTTGTTATATTATTAAGAACTATGGCTGGTTGGTCGGAAGTGTTTACTGATACTTTAATGCTAGAGGGAATCCCTGCGTATTCGGACATTCAATCTGGATATTTTCAGACATTAGAAGTGAAAACAATGTTAAATATGCTTCGTATTTTAGATAATCCTAGACAGGACATTCCATTCGCAGCTATTTTATATTCTAAAATTGTAGGATTAAATAGCGAAGGACTAGCAAAACTTAGGGTTGAGAATTATGGAAAAGAAGTGGATGCTAAAAAAATACCGTTGTATGAACTTGCAAGGCTTTATGTAGACACTGGTAGTGATGAACTCGTAAAAGAGAAGCTATCCAAATTTTTCACAGTTTATGATGAGCTTCGTCTTATGGTTCCATACACACCAATTCATCAATTGCTATTAGAAATTTATCATTTTACTGGATATGACACCTTTGTATTATCGATGCCCTCAGGGGAGAAAAGAAAAGCGAACCTAGATATGCTTGTGCAAAGAGCAATAGCCTTTGAGTCTAGTAGTTATCACGGTTTATTTCAATTTATTCGTTATATCGAACGTTTATTAAAGTATGAAATAGACTATGGGGAAGCGCTAGATAGTGGTGCAAATGAAAATACTGTACGTATTATGAGTATTCATAAGAGCAAAGGTTTGGAATTTCCGATCGTAATCTTAGCAGGGATGGGAAAACAGTTTAATAACTCTGATACAAGAGCGAAAATTGTACTGCATGCCGATTATGGTATTGGGCCTGAATGCATTGATCATAAGTTACGAACAAAAACACCGACCTTATTAAAAAGGGCCATTCAACGAACATCGATTTTGGATAATTTAGGTGAGGAATTGCGTATTTTATATGTTGCTTTAACGAGAGCTAAAGAAAAATTAATTATGGTCGGAACCGTAAAAGGAAGTGAAAAAACAGAGCAAAAATGGATGCAAGAAGCAATGTTATCGACACAAACCTTGCCTTTTAGTACCTTAGCTTCTGCTAGAACTTATTTTGATTTTGTGGGTCCTGTAGTTATGAGTCAAGATAAAATTCGTTACCGTGTTCTTAACGCCAATGATTTAATGCAAATGGAAGAGAAAAAACAACGTGATAATCAAGAGTTAAAAGATTTGCTAGAATCATATGATAGTAAAGAGCCTTTTAGTCAGGATATCTATGATTCCTTAAATAATAAGTTAAATTTTAAATATAAGTTCGAGCGTGAAGCAAGTTTACCAATAAAAACGACGGTCTCTGAACTAAAAAAATTAAGTATGGAAGAAGAAGAGGCTGTAGTCGCAGAATTTGTAACACAACCTCGAGTAAAAAATAATATTATTCCCAAGTTCTTAAAAACGGAAGAGGTAGTAGTAGGTGCAGCAAGAGGTACACTGTATCATAGGGTGCTTGAATTAATTCCGTTTGAGCAGATTAATAGCAGTGAGGATGTATATACGGAAATCAATCGCTTATTAGAAAAGAATATGATTCGTGAAATGGAACATGAGCAAATAGATGCATCTCTGTTTGTGAAATTTTTTAGTACTGAGATAGGTAAGCGAATGTGCAATGCAGCAAAAGCTGGTACGTTAGTGAAAGAACAACAATTTGTTTTAGGAATTTCTTCTTCTGAAATGTATGATGACATAGATAGTGATGAAATTATATTAATACAAGGTATCATCGACGCTTATTTTATTGAAAATGGTGAACTAATATTAGTTGATTATAAAACTGATTACGTACCGAAGGTAAATGGAGAGGACATTTTAATCAAAAAATATAAAAAGCAATTAGAATATTACAAAAGGGCATTGCAACAAATTACTGGAGGATATGTAAAAGAACAAATAATTTATTCATTTTCACTTTCAAAAGAGATTCGAATATAGTAAAATAAGTAATTGCTAAATGGTTCATTGTGTTTTGTTTAATTTTTGTAATTATCGTCTACACTTAAAAAAAAGAAGAAAGGTAAGTGTAGAGTATGTCTAAGAAGAAAAAAGAGATCGATATAACAAAAATCAAACCAGAAGAAATGATGAAATATGAGATTGCAAAAGAGCTTGGCTTATTTGATAAAGTATTAAAAGAAGGATGGGGTTCCCTCTCTGCAAAGGAAACAGGTCGTATCGGTGGTATTATCACTAGAAAGAGAAAAGAACTTGCAAAACAGCAAAGTGAAGCAAATGAACAAAGCAGTTAGGGGATACCGTTAGTTATTAGGAGTTAGAAAGAAAGGCAGGGTTCCTTATGCGAAAAAAAATGTTATTTATATATAATCCAAACGCTGGTAGGGGCAAAATACGAAGTAAATTGTCAAGTATCTTAGAGATATTATCAAAACTTGATAATGAAATTGTGGTATTTGCCACACAGAAGAAGACCGATGCTAAAAGAATCGTAGAGGAGTATGTAAGTCGTGGTAATTGTGATGTTATTCTATGCTCTGGCGGAGATGGTACACTAAACGAGGTTGTTAGTGGTCTTATGGAGTGTGAAAAGTCACTACCAGTAGGTTATATTCCATCTGGGACCACCAATGACTTTGGCTATAGTTTGAAAATTCCCAAAGACATGGTAAATGCTGCCAAGATGTTTGTTAATGGAACAACGTTACTCTGTGATGTTGGTTCTATTAACAACATGTTTTTTACATATACAGCGGCTTTTGGATTATTTACAGATGTTTCTTACGAAACCTCACAAAATGCTAAGAATGTATTTGGTAGAGCAGCTTATATCCTAAGTGGGATTAGTAAGTTACATGGGGTAAAATCATATCATTTGACAATATCAATTGATGATAAAATCATAGAAGATGATTTTATTTATGGTATGATTGCAAATTCGGATTCCGTAGGAGGATTTAAAGGTATTACAGGCAAGGATGTATTACTAAATGACGGATTGTTTGAGATGCTTTTAATTCGTATGCCACGTAATCTAATCGAACTTACAACCATTGTGAATGAATTGTTACGTGGGGATTCGGATAGTGATTATATATACTATGAACGAGTTTCCACTGCTGAAATTATTGCAGAGGAAGAAATTCCTTGGACACTGGATGGTGAGTTTGGTGGAAATATGAAAGAGGCAAGTGTTGTGATTCATAAAGAGGCAATTCCTTATATATGCCAGGTGGAAAGTGAAAAGTTACTTGAGCTAAAAGAGTAATTGAGTAAAGAGCAGAAGTAAAGTTTTTTGAATTAACTGAATCAACCGTTAATAGTCCGAGAGAAGGGCGAATTTAAGGAATTGTATACGTGTGAAATTCTTACTGTGCATTGAAATTTACGTTTTGGCTATTCATAGTAAAAATCGATAAGAAGAAACTTCAAAAATAATATATCCAGACGCAAAGAAAGAAAAATAAAAAACATGACGTTAATTAACAGCTGATTAATTAATGTCATGTTTTTATTTGTTATTATGAATACGTTTATATCTGATAATCATACTCTGAAACAAAGCATATTTTATCAATTCCCAAAAAGTTTTTAACAGCAACACAGATGCCACCAATTAAAATGGAATTATCTTTTAGCATGGAGTTTACAATTGGAACTTTGTCATTCATTTTACTACGAAGAGAGTCGTAGATTAGTTTAGTAAACTCGGGAAATTCCATAGTAAATGCGCTATTGATAATGACGATCTCTGGGTTATAAGAGTTTAATAAGTTATTGATGCAAACAGCCATGTACTTTATAAATTTTTGACCTACTTGCAAAGCTTCTGGAACCTTCAAGTGATAATCTTTTGCAAAGTTATAGAAACTTACCGATTCTTGATTGGTGGCAAGTGCATATTCTTTTAATAAGGAACGCTCAGAAGTATATTGCTCCAAGCATCCTTTATTACCACAAGGACATTCACGCCCGTCAATTTCAACTATGGTGTGACCAAATTCACCTGCATAACCACTGAATCCAGTATATAATTTGTGATCAATAATAAGACCTAGGCCGACACCAGAGTGGATACTTATATTTGCAATATTTGAATACTGGTTGGAGAGATAGGTAAGTTCACCAAGCGCAGAAAGATTCGCTTCATTGTCAAGGTAAACTGGTACACTAAAATAAGAAGAAAGTTTTTCCTCTAAATTCATTTTTGATAAATCATAATAAGGAGTAAAAATAACATGATTATGATTGGTAACACCGTGAATACCAAGGGTGATTCCTATAAGACCATATGGCATATCAGATTGTTCATTTTCTATGGATTCAATAAGCTTTATTAAGGTTTCTATTAGCTCTGAATCTTTCGGGGTTTGTACTTGTTTAAAACTTTTATTATCTCCTTGCAAATCTGTCGCAAGAGCAGAGAGCATATTAAGACCAATGTCGATACTAATTGCATAACCTGCTTTTTTATTAAAACTTAATAAAATAGGCTTTCTACCTAATAAGGTGTCATCGCTGCCTATTTCAATGACTAATTTTGCGTTGATTAAGTCGCTAACAATTGCAGAAATGGTAGCTTTTGTAAGGCCTAGCTGCTTTGAAATTGCGGCTCTAGAGATGGCATTTGTATTCATAATCGTCTCGAGGACGAGTTTACTATTCATATCACGTATAAGTTCTTTGCTTCCGATAACCATAATTATCCCCTTTCTACTATCATTATTATATAAAAAAAATCATGTATGTCAATGTAAATTGGTACAGCATTACAAATACTGGAAACGAAAGTCAAGTACAAACGAAGGTAAAGCAAAAACATAGGTAAAATGCAAGGGGAAGTTAAAGGTAAATGTAAGTCAAAAAATCAAAATTCAGTTAACAAAATTCAACGAGTTACCACTCATAAGAAATCTTGACAGTTATTATAACAACTGATATTATTATATCAAATATTATTGTTTATTAACTAAACAAATTCTAATTATGCAATAAAAATTTTTACAGATAGTTTTTATTGTTTATTAGAAATATTTCACATTGAAGATTTTATACGAATGAATACAAAATATATATTTGGGAGGTAATTATGTTATACATTGGTGTTGATTTGGGGACCTCGTCTATTAAGTTAGTACTTATGAATGAAGAAGGAAAGATTGAGAACATTGTTTCAAGGGAATATCCATTGTCATTTCCAAAGCCAGGTTGGTCGGAACAAAATCCAGAGGATTGGTATCAAGCCTTTTTAGAAGGTATGGAAGATCTTTTAGCAAACTATGATAAATCTTTAGTAGAAGGCATTAGCTTTGGTGGACAGATGCATGGTCTTGTTATTTTAGATGAGAATGATCATGTAATTCGTCCAGCAATTTTATGGAACGATGGAAGAACGACAAAAGAGTGTGATTATTTAAATAATACCATTGGTAGAGAAAAAGTATCTTCCTATACTGCCAATATGGCATTGACAGGTTTTACAGCACCTAAAATTCTATGGGTTAAGGAAAATGAACCAGAGAACTTTGCTAAAATTAACAAAATTATGCTTCCAAAAGACTACATAGCTTATATGATTTCTGGCGTACATTGTACCGATGTTTCTGATGCGTCTGGTATGCTTTTATTCGATGTTAAAAACCGTAGATGGTCACAGGAGATGTTATCTATTGTTGGGGTGAAAGAAGAACAGTTGGCAAAAGTTTTTGAAAGTTATGAAGCAGTTGGAACATTAAGAGAAGATGTTGCTAATAAACTTGGATTGAATCCTAGCGTTAAAGTAATTGCCGGAGCAGGGGATAATGCAGCAGGAGCAGTAGGTACTGGTACTCTTGAGCATGGTATGTGCAGCATATCCATTGGTACTTCAGGTACTGTATTTATTGCTACGGATGAATTTGCAGTAG
>CAJJLI010000160.1 GCA_905192625.1 uncultured Clostridium sp.
AGGGATATCATCTGTTAGAGAGCAATGAAATTACATCATCCATGGAAGATTATTTAGAGATGATTTACCGTTTATATATGGATAAGCAATTAATACGTATTAATACTCTAGCACAGCAATTAAATGTTAAACCTTCTTCTGCCTCTAAAATGGTTTCCAATCTAAAAAAATACGGTTTCGTTGATTCCGAAAAATATGGTATCATACAACTAACTGAAAAAGGCTTAGAACTTGGCGAATACTTGCTTTATCGGCACGATTTACTTCATAAATTATTTTGTATTATTAATGATACAAGCAATGAATTAGAACAAGTGGAAAAGGTAGAACATTTTATAGATACAAGAACCATTCATAATTTAAAGAACTTTATAGACCGTATAGATAATATATGACAATACATAAAATCCTAAAACCCCCTTTCTATATGTATGAATCAATTTGGCTCTGCCTAGATTCATCATAATCACGTAAGTGATCAGTTTATGGCCACTCTCTTTATTTCAATAAACGTTCAAACTTAAAAAATCAGCTTAAACAATTGTCTAAGCTGATTTTTTAATGAACACATATATTTTAAAGGAAGAAAAAGAATGGTTATGGGAAATAACTTCATTCTCATTCTATTGGAAACTAAGCTCTTTTTATAACATTCGTTACATCATCAGTTCTTTCATAAGCCATGGCAGTACCTTGCAACGCCCCTTCTATAAAAGCTTCTCTTAACTTATAATAATTGCTGATGTCTCCGCCTACTTCTTCCCAATAATCCTGATGTACACAGGTATTTCTTCTCCAAATAACTTTATCTTCACTTTCCTCAAGAACTGTGTTTGCATGGTCACAAGGCATTCCATCCAACAAACTATCACTAATCACCTTATAAGCTTTCTTAGCATCCGCGTCCTGTAACATTTCAGATAATTCTTCTCCCTTAAGATAAAACACTTCTTCTATTTTATGAAGAACATCTGCATCCTTATTTAGTAAGGATGTTATTGCAAACGCTAGTTTATACTCGGCTTGTGAAACACGCTCCTGTAACCAACCATGAATATTACTACCATCAATTACTTCTTCTAAAGGTCTTGTTTCTGATACTCCATATCGTAATTCTAATTCCTCTTTTAAGGTTGGGATAAGCCCTTCACCCATATTTGTTATTTCTTCAATTAAGTTATTTTGTATTTGAATTTTGTTATATAACCATAAATGAATCGGTCCTAAAAAAGCACTCATAATATTCTCCATTCTTGCGCACGTTCTTTGTGCATAACTAGTTTGTGGTGCGCAAGCACAAACTAGGGTGTGAAAATTGATTTCAAATTTTCACATTAACCTCCAACGATTTAAATTTTTAATTTCAGTGATTCTTATTATATCAACAATTTATTTTAAAATGTGTATCCCGAGATACAATTTATTTTAATGAACTGTGATATACTTGATTACAGTAGCAAAATACTAATAATTCAAGAGGAAAGGAGATTATGAATATGGCAAAAGTAAACAAAGAAATGGTAATCAGTGAAGTTTTGCAGATAAACAGTGGACTTATTCCTATATTACTAGATTCAGGAATGCATTGTCTTGGATGTCCATCCTCACAATTGGAGTCCCTAGAAGAAGCTTGTATGGTTCATGGTATCGAAGTTGATCCTTTAATAGATCAAATAAATGAATACTTATCTAACGTAGAAGCGGTTTAAATCATATCTCTTGTAGCAACTGCTGCAAAATTCATTCACTAGCATTCATATTACACATTATTAATTCACATCCACAAATGTAGCATTGTTTCAAATAAGCTTATGAAAAATGCTATACTATTTCATCCAAGTTATTGTAACAAATATATAAATATGTATGTAAATTTTGAAAGGGGGATTTCACTATGAAGGCATCCATAGATAGAGATAATTGTATTTCATGCGGACTTTGTGCAAGCACATGTCCAGAAGTTTTTAGAATGGCTGATGACGGTATTGCAGAAGCATATGTAGATGTTGTACCTGCAGGAGTTGAATCTGCTGCTTTGGAAGCTCAGGATAATTGTCCTGTCTCTGTTATAAGCGTAGAATAATAAGTTATTATATAAAATATATGAATTCATCCTATTAGACCACTGATTATTTGTCAGTGGTCTGTTTTTATTAACAATGAAAGAAGGCGTAAAGTCCATTCCTGCACTACACTATTTCCATTTTCGAACTTGTGTTCGCTGTGGCTATATGGTATAATTTGTATAAGCAGTTATGTAACTGCTGGCAATCGTGTATAGGGTGGTTGGCCTTCATTCTACATAGAATGGAGGTGATGCTTATGAACAATAAGTTTGATTTTAAAGACTTAATGCAATTTGGCATGTTCATTATAGCACTACTGACATTGATATATTTAATATGTCACTAATGTAAAAAACCTTCCCTGTACTTTGCCGAGTCAGGAAGGTTTTTAAATTTCTATTTCGGTCAACCACCCTGTGGCGATTGCCTTTTCTAACTTTATTATAGCAGATTCTGCAAAAATAACAAGTGCTAATTTGACTTCTGCATACCATATGCAAAGACTAACCTATACAGGGCTTAACCAAAAAATATCTATCACTCTTATATGATAATGTACCCTATCATATTATACGCTACATATGCTGCAGTTTTATATCACTGAGCGACATCTATCTTATTATTATACTGTTTTATAGAGCTTATTAAAGAGTTGGCACTTGTTTTCTTCCATATTCTGGTTTAAACTGGTGCTATAGGTTACTATATAATATAATTATAAAGGAAATCATTGAAATGAAAAAAAAATTTCTTTTTATTTTAGCAGCTTTATTCGTCGTACTTAATAGCTGTTCCAGTAGTAATCCCAAAAATGGAGATATAACAAAAGCGAATACTTCAATCTTTACTTCTTATGAGAAAATACCTTCTTTAAATTCATCGCCGTCCCCAACTTCAACCCCATCCCAAACGCTGATAAAGCCGCCAGAATCCGTAACACAGGACGAGAAACCGGAAATGCATATTAATTTACAAGACTATGACGCTAATACGGACAAGAAATATCTACATTATGAAACAGATATTACTCCAATTGCCACAAAGGAAGATATAGAGAAACTCATTCGCGAATACCTATGTGGAGAATGGATAGATATAAATAAAGGAAAGCATGTAATAACAGAGAAATCCTTTGATGATAGAGATATCTATATTTATTATGGTAGAATATATAATAATAACTGCTTTGGATTTCAGTTTAACTTTATAGAGAACCCTCTGGATTACCCTTTATTTTTGACGAGGGTTCTCGATAACAATTATATATTAATTGAAACTTATGCTGGTGGTGAATGGGAAACTAATGAATTATGGGATACAGAATATTTTGTTAGAATGCAATGGATGAAAGAGAATGCGGAGAAAGTAAAGACTGAGCATATTTATGAAAATCAGAAATTCGATGCTTATTATAAGGTATTCCAGTAAATCTTATGCTCTCGAGTAATTTATATTCGTTGTAATTATATCATTCTCCCTGATTGAGTAAAATAAGGTATCTTAAAAAGACTACTATTGATTATATGCATATTTCACAAGAAAAACTGATGGAGATTACTCATAGAGTGAGTGACCATCATTCTATATAAGTAGTACGATATAAGAAAATTTTCAATGTATCAAGACACTCAATCACACTCATGAAAAAGAAATGTCAAGTCTCTAAAGAGCTCCATACCAACTATTCCTCAATAGCTGATATGGAGCTCTCACTTAATCTAATATTCAATTCACACCAATCGGTGCTTATATCATAATTGACTTTTATTTGTTTAACAATGCTGCCTGAGCTATCCTCAATGAA
The DNA here is from genome assembly GCA_905192625.1 of uncultured Clostridium sp. Classification (GTDB taxonomy): domain Bacteria; phylum Bacillota; class Clostridia; order Lachnospirales; family Lachnospiraceae; genus Lachnoclostridium. The sequence goes on from CAJJLI010000160.1 coordinate 3,871, forward strand.
AACATAGTAATAAATTTTCATTGCATTCATGCAATATCGTTGATACTACAACAAAAAATTCAGTCTATCAAAGCAAATCCATCGAAAAACGTTGTAATATACTTAAAATCTAATTATTCAACGCCACCTGTGCTGGAATGCAATTAGGTTCTTATTCCACCTTTTTAAGTTTAGTATCTTCTCTAAATTTAAGTCTGTTTCGAGATTATATCGTTCTATTTTTTTACACATTTACTTTTATTGTCTTACTCAGCAACCGAATATTTACATCCCAAAACACGCAAAAAGCCATCTTCTCTAAGTCGAATTAAACAATTTTGAACAACGTTACATATTACCTCTGTAATTTTCTCAAACATTTGATTTAATTTAGATAGAATATCTTCATAAGTAAATGAATCTGTTTGAGATAGAATTACATTAGATACAATTAGATTATAATTTTCTTGAATTTGGTCTCCTTGTTTAAAAATCTTTTGGCACATTTCAGCATCCCCTTTTATTTTATAAATTTATTAAGCTTTCTAACTTTTGAACAATTAAATTAACGCTTTTCTGACCAATTAATTCTCCAACTGTTCCCTTGATAGAATCGTAATTAATATCTTTAGCTTGCCGGAATACATACATATAGAACGTTGGCATAAATGCAACATCTGAATTCAAAATATTATTACAGTTTGAAATGTCAGTATAATCTTGAACAAAGGTTTCATTTCCTTTTAGATAATAAATCCCCAAACCTCCTGATATATAAGTTTTTCCACCTGGTATACCTGTCTTAATCTTTTTAATAACAGAGAATGAATCTAACTCTTTTTCATCTGCCACAGTTTTTACACTTTCATCAATAATAGAATTCAGCCAGCCAGGTTCCAATAAATTACTGAATACTCTATTAAGCTTTACTAGCAAAAATCCGTCTTTACTAATTTGTTTGTAATCGTCTTTAAAACTATCAATAAACTTTCTAATAATTTTTAAAACGGGATTTAATTCAACAATTAATTGATTACTCGATTCTTGTGTTATGTTATTTTCAGAACTTACAATAATCTCCTCAATCTTTGTTTTCAAATTAGTATACTCTTTAAGCAAGATATTTGCAACACTTTTATCAATAATTTCAAAATCTTCTTTTCTTTTTATCACTGACACATAATTTTTTTTATTTGCCAATAATTCCTCTAACCTATATCCCATTGGAGTCCGCAAATATTCATTTGCATATTTTTCAAAATAATGTACCTTCATTATGGTCATTAACCATCCATCATCCCATTGAATTAAAGTATCAAAATAATCCGAATAAGAAGGTTTGTCTTCTATGGCCTTCCACAGACCAGATATATCATATGGAAGTATATTTTTACAATTTATTTCAGGACTATCATCTCTTAAATACTCGAGTGCTAAAGTGGTAATACAATTTTGCATCAGGTAATCTGTTTTTATTACTCTATGATGATAAATAATTTGTTTATACATTTTCCATCTTCTATTAAAAAAATCATCTATAGAATCCAATATTTTTGATGCTGGAACAAAAACAAAACATTCATCCTTTATCACTAGTTTTATGCTAGTAATAATTCTATCATACTCTATTTTCCCAACATTTAAACCACTATTGATAGGATCTCTACAAACATAATCTAATCTATCACCATCGAGTGTACCATCAATAATTCTATGCAATTCTCCAAACGTTTTATTTTTTTCTTGTAAAATTGAAGACGTAACCTCTGAAACTAATATCTTAAATACTTGTAATTTAATACACTCTTGATTTCTCTCATCCTCCAACGATATATTATGAATTATATCTGCTAAGACTTTTTCAGTTATTTTATTTCCGATTTGCTCATGCAAATCTTTTGTTGTTTGAAAATATTTTTTCATACATTGACAAAATTTCTTTTGTCTAGTATTCATATTTTCCACTGGAATAGAGTTTGTAATCTCATTCCAAATTTCCTTTAATGCGTACTCTGTTATATGACTAAATGTAGGATGACCCACGTAATTTAATAATGCGCTTAAACGAAGATTCTGAAATAA
>CAJJLI010000161.1 GCA_905192625.1 uncultured Clostridium sp.
CCATCATAATTACTTACATAATTGCGATATTCACCAAAATACGGAGCAAATACTATAACTTCATCTTTCGGATTAAGTAAAGTCTTTAATATTACATTTAGTCCACCAGCAGCACCTACTGTCATGATTAAATTTTCTTTACGAAAACTTGTGTGATATTTGTTATTCACCGAATTAGCTATAATTTCTCTTACGTCTTCATAACCTGCATTATTCATATAACCATGTACTAAATTTTGAGGTTCATTTTTTAGTATTTGAATATATGCTTCTTTTATTTTTTCTGGTGGTTCAACACTTGGATTTCCTAAACTAAAATCAAAAACATTTTCAGCTCCATAAATCTTAGCCATATTTTTGCCCTCTTCAAACATGGCACGAATCACTGAGCTCCCCTTTACTAAATCAACCATCTTATCTGCTATCATTGTAACCTCCTAATATTACCCCTTCTTCTTACGAATGTTCATGTAGTCAACGACAATATCAACACATTTTTCAAATCCTAATTTACTACTATTTAGACACAGGTCATAATTAGCAGCATTTTGCCAATCACGTCCTGTATAATACTTATAATAATCCGCTCTATGTGTATCAATTGAAATTATTTTTTTCTTAATTTCTTCTTCCGATAATGAACTCATGCCTTTTAATGTTTCCACACAATCATCAAACGGTGCGTGAACAAATATTTTAATCACATTTTCTGCATCTCTTAAAACATAATCTGCACATCTACCAACGATTACGCATGATTCTTGAGCTGCTAATTCTTTAATGACCTTTGCTTGGTAATGAAACAAATTATCATTGGATACAAATTCATCATTGTCTGGCGGAATTACTTCCCCTTTATAAGTTTTTTTTGCAATTCTAAACAATAGACTCTTCTTAAGTTTTTCATCCGCTTTTACAAACAATTCTTCATTAATTCCACTCTCATCAGAGGCAAGTCTCATTAATTCTCTGTCATAGTAATGAACGCCCAAACGTTCTGCAAGCATCTTACCAATGGTTCTACCGCCACTTCCATATCCTCTTGCAATTGTAATTACAAAATTATCCATGGGAACCTCTTTCTACAATGATACACTTCGAATTCAAAAAAGAACGTATCATTGATTATACTATTCATTGTTTTTGCTAGAATCCTTACTCGCCTAAATAGGCCTTTTTTACTGAGTCATTATCCATAAGTTCCTTCGCGTCTCCCTGAAGTACGATATTACCAGTTTCAAGTACATATGCACGATTGGCAATGGATAGTGCTTTTTTTGCATTTTGCTCTACTAAGAGTACAGTTGTTCCACTCTTGCTGATTTCTTCAATAATCTTAAAGATCTCAGATACAAATAACGGTGACAATCCCATCGATGGTTCATCCAGTAATAAAATCTTAGGATGTGACATCAAAGCACGCCCCATCGCAAGCATCTGTTGCTCTCCACCAGATAATGTACCTGCAATTTGTTTCTTTCTCTCCTTAAGTCTAGGAAAACGCTTATAAATCATGTTAAGAGTTTCTTCCATCTCTTTTCTATCATTTCTTGTATAAGCGCCCATAATCAAATTATCATAAACAGAAAGTTCTGCAAAAATTCTTCTACCTTCTGGAACATGCGCCATGCCATAAGATACGATTTTATGCGCAGGAGTCTTTCTTAAATCAACTTTTTCTATCGTCCCTTGTTTCATTGTTGCGTCAAATAAAATACTTCCGTCTTTTGCTGGAACCAAACCTGTTATCGTATGCAAAATCGTTGTCTTTCCCGCTCCATTTGCACCAATAAGAGCAATTACTTCGCCTTCATTTACTTCAAAGGAAATTCCTTTAATGGCCTGAATCATTCCATAAGACACTTTTAAATCCTTTATTTCCAACATTGCCATCTGTCATTTCCTCCTATTCACCAAGATATGCTGTTACTACTTGAGGATTATTTAACACTTCATTGGTCTTTCCTTGCGCTAAAACTCTACCAAAGTTTAGTACAGTAAGTTCCTCACAAATACCTGACACTAACTTCATATCGTGCTCAATTAAAAGTATCGTCATATCAAATTCATCTCTTACAAAACGTATGGTATCCATAAGTTCTTTCGTTTCATTTGGATTCATTCCTGCGGCAGGTTCATCCAATAATAAAAGTTTTGGCTTGGTTGCCAATGCCCTTGCAATTTCTAATTTTCTTTGCTTACCATATGGTAAATTAGATGCTAGTAAATCTGCCTCTTTTTCTAAGTCAAATACTTTTAACAATTCCATCGCACGAGCTGCAATTTCTTTTTCTTTCTTAAAGAATAGTGGCAATCTTAAAATTCCTGTCGCACCAGAATACTCGTATTGATTATGCAATCCAACGCTAACGTTCTCAAGAACGGTTAGATTTGAAAATAATCGTATATTTTGAAAGGTTCTTGCTATTCCAGCATGATTTATATTCATTGTTTTCATACCAACGATGTCTTTTCCATCTAAAATTATTCGACCATCCGTTGGCTTATATACGCCTGTTAAAAGATTAAAAATCGTCGTTTTACCTGCTCCATTTGGCCCGATCAATCCATACATTTGACCTTTTTTAATCTGTACACTAAAATCATCGACTGCTCTAAGGCCACCGAAAGAGATTCCTAAGTTTTTAACTTCTAATAATGCCATATTTACTTAGCCTCCTTCGTTTGCTTTTTATTTCTTTTTAATTTATGAATCACCATATTACGAAATTCCTCTGCTTTTGGATTATTGCTTACAATCATGGTAACAATTAATACAATTGCATATATAAGCATACGATATTCACTTAAGCCACGTAGTAATTCTGGCAATAATGTTAAGATTACCGCTGCAATAATGGAGCCACGAATATTACCGATTCCACCAAGTACAACAAAAACAAGGATCATAATTGACATATTATATCCAAAGTTTTTTGGAAGTGCAGTAAGTGTTGATAAATTATGAGCGTATAATACACCTGCCACACCCGCTAACGATGCCGAAATAGAAAATGCCATTAACTTATATTTTGTGATATTAATACCAACTGATTCTGCTGCAATTCGGTTATCTCGAATTGCCATAATTGCTCTACCCGAACGAGAATTGATTAGATTATTAACTACAAACAAAGTTACCAGTACTAAAACAATACCGATTGTAAATGTGGCATCCTTTGGAGTTCCTGTAATACCTTGAGCTCCCTTTATGATAATTTGACCATCCTGCTCTAAATTCAAAGACATAGCATCCTTCATAGAAAAGTGAAGTCCTTTACTATCAACGCCTAAATAAATAACATTCATTACATTTTTAATAATTTCCCCAAATGCTAGTGTTACAATTGCCAAATAGTCTCCCTTTAACCTTAGTACAGGAATTCCTATTAATATTCCAAAGAGTGCTGCAAACAGAGCACCAATTAAAATAGCTAGAAAGAAACGTACCCCAGCAACTGGTATCACATCCTTCATGCACTTTGAAAACACAGCACCTGCAAATGCACCAACACACATAAACCCTGCGTGCCCTAAACTTAATTCTCCTAAAATTCCAACGGTTAAGTTAAGTGAAATTGCTAAAATAGCATAAATACATAAAGGAACTAAAATACCTTTCATTAAGTTAGACATTGACCCTGCTGAAATCATAATTTGAACAAGTACAAATGCTAACAACACCATGCAATACGTAATTAAACTACTTCTTGTTTTTTGATTCATTTTCCCGAATTTTATATTTTTTAATCCCATCTCTCACACCTATACTTTCTCTTGAATATTCTTACCTAAAATACCAGTAGGTTTCACCAAAAGTACAACGATTAATACTGCAAACACGATTGCATCAGATAATTGTGAAGAGATATAAGCCTTGCTCAGAATTTCTATAATTCCAAGTAAAATACCACCAATAAATGCTCCTGGTATGGAACCAATTCCACCAAATACTGCCGCTACGAATGCTTTGATCCCAGGCATTGCACCTGTATATGGAGTTAAAGATGGATATGATGAACACAATAGAACACCTGCAACAGCAGCCAATGCTGAACCAATAGCAAATGTGATTGCTATTGTACTATTCACATTAACACCCATTAATTGAGCAGCCCCTTTATCTTCTGATACTGCTAACATTGCACGTCCGATTTTTGAATATTTAATAAAAATAGTTAAAACTACCATAATAACGATACAAGAAATGATAGTTACAATTGTTTCTCCAGATATTGAAATCTTACCATTTGCTAATTTTAGCGGTGCTAAAGTAACTACAGAGGTAAAAGATTTTGTATTTGCACCATAGATAAGTAACGCTACGTTCTGCAACAGGTAACTAACGCCAATTGCAGTAATTAATACCGCCAATTTTGATGCTTGTCTAAGTGGTTTATAGGCGATACGTTCTACCGTAACTCCAAGAATTGTACAAACACAAACAGATATTATTATTCCAAGTACTGGTGGTAATCCCATAGTACTAACTGTTGAAAATACTACAAATCCACCTACCATTATGACATCACCGTGAGCAAAGTTTAGCATTTTAGCTATACCATATACCATTGTATAGCCAAGTGCAATGATCGCATAAACACTGCCTAGGCTGATTCCATTAATTAAATAAGTTATAAAACTCATATTAACACCTCTCATTAATTGTTACTTCATTTTTCGTTGCATCATTTATTCTAAGCGAAAAGATTTCTCATTATTATAGCACAGAAGCAAAGTGGAAACAAGAATTTTCCAATTTTCCTATGTACCTACTTACTTGACAACGTGATTCTAACCCCATGAATAGACTTTGAATTTTTCATTCTTTTGTACATGTCTAGAAAATTGCATTGCAATTCCTTAGACATGTACAAAGCTTATATGCTTTGTTCTTTAATTCAAAATAGAGGGCTATCCATTAGGACAACCCTCTATGGGCCTAGCATACTGTAAAGTTAACTATTACATCGCTGTATAAGCACCATCAACAATTTTAACCGCTTTTGGAGCCTTGTTAGGCTCACCATCAACAGACCAAGTCATATTCTCGCCAGTTACACCATCAATTTCGATTTCTGTCATAGATACTTTTAATGCTTCACATATGTCAGAAGCACTCATATCTGGGGTTACACCCGCTTTTTCCATTGCTGCTTTTATTGCATAAACTCCATCATATCCATCTGCTGCGAATTGATTCGGAATTTCATTATAAGCATTCTTAAAAGCGTTTACAAAATTCTGTGTTAATTCATCTTGTGCATCTGCTGCAAAAGGTGTTAAAAGCATAACATCTTCTGCCAATGATAAATCAAAGTTATCTACTGCTAAAATACCATCAAGACCATCGCAACCAAAGAACATTGGATCATAGCCCATTGCGTTAGCTTGTGTAAGTATTAAAGCTGCTTCTGCATAATAAATTGGTAAAAACACTAATTCTGCTCCTGAATCTTTCGCTTTTTGTAATTGAACAGAGAAATCTGTTCTACTATCTGCAGTAAAAGCTTCCGCTGCTACTATTTCAATGCCTTGATTTTTCGCTTCCATTGCAAACTTTTCATAGATTCCAGAAGAATAAACATCGGAACTATCATAAATTACTGCAACCTTTGATGCAATTTTATGTTCCCCTATGTACTCCGCAGATTTTAACCCTTGATCAGGATCTGAGAAACATACACGGAAAGCATTCGGTGCGGTAATACACTCTACTGCGGAACCAGATGGAGTTAATAAAAACATATTATCTGCTTCTGCTTCCGTTGCAACTGCGATACATGGAGTTGAAGTTACTGTTCCAAGTAGTGTCTGCATTCCCCAATCCTTTAAGGTATTATAAGCATTCACAGCTTTTTCTGCATCATGCTCATCATCCTGGAAATTTAATTTAAATTTAACGCCGTTTAC
>CAJJLI010000162.1 GCA_905192625.1 uncultured Clostridium sp.
ATAGATATCACTTCCAAGAGATAAATCCATCTGCCTTGATAGAATATTTTCGTCAAACGTAACACGGAAATCACTGCCATCTAGTGAATAAAAAGCCTCCCTCTCATAGGAAAGAAATACAGTAGGAGACAGTTTTTGATAATAGGAACAAAAATAATTGATTTCCTTAGCAATCTGAGATTGAACTGGCAATTGCTTCCCATTACAAAGGCATTCCATCGCCTGTCCCTGTGGAAGGGTAAGCCTTCGCTTGTATACAACCGATTGATACTTTTTTTTCAATTCCACGAAGACAGTATCCTCTGCCATCGGCCGCCCGTAACTACGCAATCGCAACTTTTCTTTGTATGCAGGTCGCTCAAGAGAACGCCGGATTAATTGGTACGATTCGGTATCAAAATAGATATTTCGGATTGTAGCCCTACCGTATTTATCCAATTTCATATAAGGTTCCATCACTTTTAGGATGGACATTTTTTGCTTTTGTGTCAGCTGATATTTCATCTCATATCGTTTAAAAATCATTTGATCACTCATTAATACTCATCTCCTTTTGTCCAAAGTATAAAAGGGGAACTCTAATTCAACTTAAAATTAGCTGTGAACTTTCTGTGTATTTCAATGACTAGCAGAATGGAAATATTTATGTTCGTTTACGACAAGTTCAATTGATTTGCTAACATTACTGTTTTCCAAATGAAATCACCTCTTGAAACAAAAAAAACAGACTAGTAGTCTGTTTTTTGTTTCGTTTTAAATTACTAAATCATTATTGTTTATTATTGCGTGATACTCTTAAGATACATTTTCATATCACTATTTCGACCTATATAATAAATAATATATTGTTCTTTCAGATAACAGTCATTAAGATAAACAGTTTCTGTATGTTGAAAAACTTCATTTGCTTCTTTAGAACTAGAGTAAGTAAAGACAAACCATTCTTCTTCATTTACGATAAGAATACATGGAGTTTTGCTATAAGGTAAATCATCACTTCTAGATTTTGGATATTCTTTTATATCAACTTTATAACCATCATCTTTCAGTTCCTGACTAAAAGATATTTCCACTAGATTTTTCTGGTATTTATGCAGAATGTTTGGGTATATAAGTACACATGTCATGATTACAATAAGTGCTATTAAAATAGTTAGAATTTTTTTTCTCATTTTACAAGAACGCTCATTTCATTATTATTAATTTTAGTCATAATACGGTTATGTATCGTGGTCTCATATACGAAGAGTTCATACCACTCTATACAGTCACGGCCTTTTTCGTTGTTGTGGTAATCCATAGCTCTATGCTTGTATGCTATAAAACCGTTCCACGACTGGCCCTCTAATACGCTATCTGGCCATGCCTCGTGCGTATCTGCCCACATTTTTGCAATCGCACCGCTATTGAATGTTATTTTCATGGATACATTCCAGCTCAATTTCATAATATATGAGGAAATTATATATGTCAATGTTCCAATTGTATAATTTTGCATTGTTGTATTTACCTTTTTATCAAAACACCATGTTATAAAATATAGCTCTTAGTCAATGTTAAATACCCATAAGTCACTTGATGTACATTCTAATGCAATGTAATACCCTTTCTCCAATGATTATGTTACAATAGGTTGATCTTCCTTTTTCCAATAATAAAATTAAAATTATAGTAGAGACTACAATCACCTTTAATAAATTTAAATTTCATTTAATGTTCATATGGTATTAAATTAAGAATATAAAAGAAGCGATCATTTTAATACAACAACAATATAGGGAGGAATGTTATGAGAATTTTACTTGCAGAAGATGAAAAATCTTTATCTCGAGCCGTACAAACAATTTTAGAAAAAAATCATTACTCGGTCGATACAGTTTTTGATGGAGCTGATGCACTTGCTTACTTACAATCTAACAATTATGATGGTGTGATTCTTGATATTATGATGCCGAAAATGGATGGAATCACAGTATTAAAAACAATTAGAGAACAAGGGATAAAAGTTCCAGTCCTCATATTAACAGCAAAGTCTGAAGTGGATGATAAAGTTCTTGGTCTTGACAGTGGCGCCAATGATTATCTTACCAAACCTTTTGCTGGCAAAGAGCTTTTAGCGCGTATCCGTGCCATGACAAGAAATCAGACAATACATTCAGATTCTTTGTTGCATATTGGTAACATTACTTTAGATAGCGCATCCTTTGAGCTATCTTCACCAAGTGGTAGCTTCCGATTAGCAAATAAAGAATATCAAATGATGGAGCTTCTTATGCGAAATCCTAAAAATATGATTTCAACGGAGCATTTTATGGAACGAATATGGGGTTTTGACAGCGAGACAGAAATTAAAGTTGTATGGGTGTATATTTCTTATTTACGAAAAAAATTAGAAGCCCTTCATGCAAATATCCAAATTAGAGTCACACGCAATATCGGATATTCTTTGGAGGAAATAACTAAAATATAGAAATGGAGTTTCACATGCAAGTTTACGCCTGCACACCACAGACTTGATATGGCAAAAAATGTACACAAGAAGGGGGATTAAAATGATAAAAAAACTTAGAATGAAACTGATTGCAGTGTCCATGCTATCATTATTTTTCGTGTTACTTATCATCATGGGTACTGTAAATGTTTTGAATTATCAAGATATTGTAGTTCAAGCCGATAATACACTCTCCATATTAAAAGAAAACGATGGCTCTTTTCCAAAAAAGGAGCGTGATACACATCAATCCATAGGAATAGGCCGAAAAGATCCCTCGCCTGAACTACCGTATGAATCTCGTTACTTCTCTGTTGTTCTTTCCAATATGGGCGAGGTTATTTCAGTGGATACTGGAAAAATTGCGGCTGTGAATACTTCTGCGGCTATGGAATATGCTCGAAATGTCTGGGATAGCAAAGACACTCGTGGTTTCATCGATGATTACAGATATATACTTGATTCAAAGGACAACACTACAAGAATTATATTTTTAGACTGCGGAAGAAGTTTATCTACATTTCGAACGTTTTTATTCACTAGTTGTGGTATCTCCATTCTAGGTTTACTAGCCGTTCTTGGAATGATTATTCTTCTTTCAAGAAGAATAATGAAACCGATCTATGAAAGCCATGAAAAACAGAAACAATTTATAACGGACGCTGGTCATGAACTCAAAACTCCAATAACGATTATCAATGCCGATGCAGAAGTATTGGAAATGGAATATGGTGAAAATGAATGGCTCAAAGATATTCAGATTCAAACAAAACGACTTTCTTTGTTGACAAACGATTTAATCCTGCTTTCAAGAATGGAGGAAGACAAACCTCAATTAGCGATGATAGAATTCCCATTTTCCGACCTTGTTTATGAAACTTCGCACTCTTTTCAATCATTAGTGAAAGCACAAAACAAAACATTTACGATGAACATTCAACCAATGATATCAATCTATGGTGACGAAAAAACACTGCGGCAGCTGGTATCTATCCTTCTAGACAATGCATTAAAATACTCTTCTGCAAACGCTTCTATTTCCTTAAAGCTGTACAAAGAGTCAAAATATATATACCTTACTTTAGAAAATACGGTGGACTCTACTTCTTCGATGAATTTAGAGCACATGTTCGATCGTTTTTACCGAGGAGACAAATCGAGAAATTCTAGTACCAAAGGTTATGGTTTGGGGCTTTCCATTGCCAAAGCAATTGTTGAGACTCATAAAGGAAAAATTTCTGCAACAAGCAAGAATGACAATGTTTTATTGATTCGAGTTTTACTTCCTGCACAATAACTTAGAATGTACAAAGTTCATTATCACGCTGACATGTTGTCACAAAGCGACGAACTAATCAAAAAATGTGAAGCTGTATCAATACCATTAAATATTAGATTTAAGGTATTTTACAACTTCACATTTTATTCGAATAAATAATTTCTCGTACTAAATTAGTGTTAAGAAAGTTAAGAATTTCTAAGAAATTTAACGCAAAAAAACTAGCCAAAGTATAACGTTGTCCTGCTGCTATCTTAAGAACTATTTTATTCTACTATGTCAATTGAATCCACTATACTCATTTTTGCAATTTGTCTTAAGGGAATGAAAGTTGCAATTAGACAAGCTGCTATAGACACGAATGCTACTTGAAAAATAGTCATACTCGGTAAAGCAACTAATTTAAGTTGGTCTATAGTAGCTGCAGCTATAATGATGGTACAAATGTAACCAGCTATGCTACCAATCACAGCAGCGATGATACCATAATATACCCCCTCCCATAAAAAGGTTTTATACAAGCTTGCTGTACTCATTCCAATAGCGCGCTGCATTCCAATTTCACCAATGCGGGTTTGTATATTGGTATAAGTTGTATTGATTATATTCAGCAGTCCTATTAACCCAATAATGAAAATCAGTCCCCACGCCAGCATATTAATTTGCATAAAACTTTCTTCTAACTGCTTATCTGTGCTTCGATATGAGAGCCACCGACTGCCTGGCGTTTTATTGCAGATATTCTCAATCTTTTGTTCAATAAATTGAATATCAGCATCATCTTCTATTGACAGATAAAGTTCCGAATAGGATGTCTTGCCCGTTAACTTATCATAAACCGTATCAAATACTACTACCTGAATGCCATTGACAAAGCCCTCGTTATCCAAGACTACGGCAGCCGTATTCCCAATAACAGTTAGCTCCATATTTTCAACGAAGATCTTATCACCTAAAGTAAAAAAGGATGTTTCCATTGTATTTCCTTGAAAAGACATAGCGATAGGATTTGTAATTAAGCATGCATCACCATATTTTATAGCTTGCATATCTTTTTCGGTCAAAGTAGGCATAATTGTTCTAAGCCTCTCTTCATCCAAACCAACAATATGCAATGCTTCACCAGGTTTCAAAGAAAAGTCTGTGTCTATTAGTAAAGAGCCATCTTTATCCTGCGTATAAAGGCTGTATTTTAGTGTGGAAACTCTTATAACTCCTTCCTGGGATTTTAAATCATCTACCTCATATGGAGAAAACCCAATAACATCATTCGTAATGGAGTAGTCACCTAAATGCATTTTTTGCACCTCTTGTGATATATCCAGTAAGTAAGAGAAAGACTGTATCGCTACGAATACAGTAATACTCATAACCAGTGAAAGTATTGTAATAGACGTACGTCCTAGATTTCGTTGCATATTTAGCCTTGCGTAAAATGCTTCAAAGTTTCGAATCTTCTTATCCTTGCATCTTATACGTTTTATATTTCTTCTTGTTCCGCTCATTGATATTATAGGAGAAACTCTGGCAGCATAACGTGCAGCCGGAATACCCGCGATAAATGCAAAAACTAAAGTGATTACACCGCTACTAAGTAATAGCAGCGGTTTTCCTGTACTGTTTTGTAAGATCAATTTGTCAAGCTCTGTAGCGCTTTGTACCATAAATATCTCTGGTGAAAACAAACTAGTAGCAGCTTTTGTGATGGTACTAGCTATTGATAAACCCCAAAATGCACCAAAAGGAATACCAATTATACAAATCAATATTATCTGCCTAGTTACCACTAGATAAAGTTGTCCTTTTTGTCCGCCAATGGCTCTCAATGTTCCGAATTCTTTAATTTGCTTCTCCACTACAATTTTTAGAATATTATAAATTACCAATCCAGCAGCCAATAGAACTAAGATTCCAATCAAAAACCCAGCCATAATCATATAAGAAAAACCATTAACGCTACTAGAATTAGTATCTTCTTTGTCATAAGCGATACCAAGTGCATTCAAATAAAGCCAGTTGTATTAAATTCTTTTTTCATCAATACTTAATTTGTCAGCTAAATCATGCACTACTTTCTGAAGTCCCTTCTTATTGATTGTGCGAAAATCTGTTGAATAAAC
>CAJJLI010000163.1 GCA_905192625.1 uncultured Clostridium sp.
GTCTTGAAAAAGCGGCGTTCTGTCACCGGTGATCATTTGATGAAATTCATCGGTAAAAAATAAGATTCGCCCTGAAATTCATTCATCATATTTTTATAATAATTACTAACCGTTTGACTACTAACTTTATAAGTTTTTATTTCTTGTTTTTGATTCATAAAAAAAGTTTCTAATTTTAACTTATTAGATTTTTCTTGTGTTTGTATATTGATGCTTTTGTCCATGATTTGTTTTATTAGTTCTTGTAAAAAGATTACTTCAGTTCTATAATTTATTGTGTCATTTTTCAAACTCTCTTGGACTTTATTATATATCTTTTCAAAACCGTCATCTAATTGATTCAATTGGAGAATAACCTTTTCTTTTCTATCTATTATTATATTAAACATCTCTATATTAACTTCGCTCGAAGTTAATATTTCATCTTGCGTCTTGTTTAATTCTATTATTTCCTCTAAGAGTACATTTTTTTTCATAAATGTATCTGCTAAAATTTTTATGTATATATTCATGTCCATCTTTATCTCTTTTCTTTTAGCAACGCTAATGTATCAACTATAAACATTACTGTTTACCAATTTTCATAACTTCCTTCCAGGTATCTCTCATATCCCTTAAATGCACTAATATTTCATTCAAAATATCTTGATCTTTATTAATATTGGCTTGTATCATCCTTTGATATAAATAACTATAAACATTGTCAAAATCTTTAGCTACCCCATATTTAAGATCTAGTGTGCTTTGCAGATATAATATGATTTTTTCAGCTTTAATTATATTATTATTTGCTTTACTAAAATCCTTTTCTTCGATACCCAAAAGAGCTATATTACAAAATTTAATAGCTCCTTCATATAGCATTAACGTCAATTCTGCTGGTGTAGCTGTATTAATTTTATTACTTTGATATGCTGATGCAGCATTAAGAGCCATATCTATTCCTCCCATATAACAAATAAACATTTTCTTTTATTATTGGAAAAAATATAACTTGCGTAATATTTCTTTCAATAGTACTTTTATATTATAACAAATTATTGCTTAGATTTATAGAAGAATTAACTCTACCTTACTCTAAGACTTAAATTAATTCGATCCAGTACCTAGCATTCCTGCCAAGGCGTTGCTCTGTGATTGCAATTTTGCCATTGCTGTTTCCATGGCAGAAAATTGTTTATAATATTTGTTCTCTAACTCAGTTACCTTTTTGTCTAAAAGAGCAATTTTTTTCTTATACTCAGTTTGTTGATCCGTCATTAACTTATCATTATAAAAAGTAAATGCACTTCTTACATTAGGAATTGCTTTTATATTTTTATCTACCTCTTTGTATAAATTCGAAATTGTTTTCGAAAGTACCTCTGCAACGATATCTGGATCTGATTCTAATGCTTTCATTAGTTTATTCGTTTCACTAGAATAAACAGCATCCTCTGGATCTCCACTAATATGTAGCAAACCTTTTTCTGTATAATCACTGGAGGTACCAATCCCAAAGCTAGCCAATGAATATTGTTTACCATCACTAGCAGTTACACTTTGCATCATTGATGTTTTTAATGTTGTAATTATAGTCCCTACATTAGAGTCCCTACGCAACATAGAATCTTTTATTTTAGATTCCCATTTTTCAATCTGGGCTTCTGTCATGGCTTCTTTTTCATCGTCACTAAGAGGCTCATAACCTTTTGCTGAGCTAGCATAATATAAATTATTTAATTCTTTTAATATAGCATTATAGTTTGTTACAAATTTCTTAACCTCATCAAAGGTAGCTTGAGTATCAGTTGTTGTGCTAAAAGATATCTTCTCATCGCCTGTAGTCTCACCTTTTAAGGTTATAGTTAATCCATTGACTAATATAGTGTTAGAACTACTTGTAATAGTTACTCCATTAAAATCTACTTTTGCATCTTTACCCGCTTTAACTAACATGTCATTTTCACCTGGATTTAATGTGTCAACGTTTGTTACTTCACCCAACCCTAATAATGCTAGTGTACTGGTAGTAGAACTTCTATTTGCATGAAAATCATTTATATTGCTTGTTATATCAATTCCAATTTGATCCAAGTTTAAATTAGCATCCTTATAATCATTATAGGCTTTTGTATAAGCAGCAGAATATTCTTCACTTTTTTTAACTATATTGTCATACTCTTGTGATATATTGGATACTGAATATCCATCCATCTGTTTTTTTACTTCAGAATCAAGATATTCTTCTTTAGTTCCATTCCAATCATCTGGAACTATAAGATCTTTTTGAATTGACTTTCTTACATTATTTTCAACGGCCTTATATTTTTTTAGGACTTTAATGCCTTCTGCTTCCAATTGTTCTTCTTTAATGCCTATTGATTTTAAGTAACTCTCAATTTTGCTTTTATATTCCGATGAATTATATTCTTCTGTTGTAACTGTAAGGCTTGCTAACATTTTTTCATTTGCCGCATCATAAGCTTTAACACTGGCATCCTTAGCTGCTTCACTTTCAACTATTTTTGTACTACTCTCTTTTCCTAAGTTAATTAAGTAATCTAAATCATCCTGTGCTATAGTAACACTGTTTTTTATACTATCTAATGTTTTATTAACTTCTAGGGCCACATCCTTATTCAGATTAGAAAAATCAATTGCTTCTTTTATCTTATCTAAACTTTCCTTAGCACCAACACCATACTCTTTAATAGAAAATTGATTTTCTTCACCACTTAACTTAGAGCTAATGAAAATTCTCTTTTGAGAATTGTCAAAGTTAGCATTTAATCCTGCACTTTTACATTTTTGTATAAAATCATCTATAGTAGTATTTTCATCAACTACAAAACGTTCTTCTTTTGTACCATTCGTGATAACAATAGTGCTACTATTACCTGTACCTAATTTTAAACTTTTTAGTGTAGTAGTTCCAGTAACACTACTGTCTAATTTAGCACTTATAACAGATTGACTAGTTGCAGTTGTTATATTGGATAACGTACCTGTCCCTGTTGGCGTAGTACTACCTGCCTTAATTTCCACTAACGACTCATTGGAACTAGTCACCTTCTTCGTACCATAGGCACTTGAAAGTCTTAGCTTAGTTAAATCTTCCGAGTACAATTTATACAATTTAGTATTTAATTCTTTTAACTTATCTTTTTTCCAATCAAGGATTTGTGATTTGTCACTTACCTTTTTATTCTTTAATTTCTGCGCATCAACAATACCTTTAATGATAGTATCTGTATCTAGCCCTGAAGCCATTCCTGATAACCTTATCGGCATATGTAACCTCCTTATTTCTTATGCAACACTTTCGTATATTGCAACTCTATCTTTTTTCATCTACTAACAATCCAGCAATCTCATAGATTTTTTCTAAAACCTTTATCGATTCTTCTGGTGGAATTTCTTTCACTATCTCGTTCGTTTCTCTATCACGAATTTTAATGGATACTCTATTTACTTCTTCATGGTATGAGAATTCACATCTTGTCTTGGTAGGCTTTAGTTTGTTATTCATCTCATTGATTGCATTTTTAATTCTTGTCGCTTCCGATCGTTGATCCTTTTGTTGTTCATTTTCGTTGCTGTCACCACCAAAACCTACAGAAACAGGTTTTGCACCTTGACTAGCATCAATACTTGCAATTCCTTGTGGCAAATTTCCATAATTATTCGTTGCTTTATCCACTCCTTGATATGATGCAACTTGATTCATTATTCCTTTGACTGACATACTTGTCCACCTCCATGTGAATCTAGCTATATATAAGAATACCTTATCTCTATGTTATAGTTATCGTCAAAACTCTATTTAAAATTAATACTTTTACCATTATTTATAATTTTTCATGTATATTTGGTACATTTCACATTTTACGACCTTTTACAACCTTTTATAAAGCAACACTTTGTAAACATTACAAAAATAGAAGATAAATTTGTTCATCTAAAACAAACTCATCTCCTATTTACATTGTACAATAATATTTCCAAGAGTATTTATTACATTGTTAGCAACTCAAAACATTACTAGCAACTTATTACATTACTAGCAACTTATTACATTGTTAGAAACTTATAACATTATTATCTACTTATAACCTTGTTAATATTTAATAATACTCAATCCAAAACTATTCAAACAGCTTCTTTATAGCATCCATTCCGCCTTCATTTTGTACCGTTTCTTTATTTTCTTTTTCTATTTGAAGATAAATCTCTTTCCTATAAATCGGCACAGATTTCGGCGCAGAGATGCCAACCTTTACTTGGTCGCCTTTGATTTCTAGAATCGTTATTTCAATATCATTTCCAATGATTAATGATTCGTTTACTTTTCTTGATAGGGCTAGCATTAAGATTCCCCCTTTTCTTTTTTGTATTTCATAAAACTAGTATATACATTATGTTTTACTTCATACTCAGGGTTTTCTGCTACCACTTGGCAACCTTTCTTTGTATCGGAATTGATAATGATTGGAGCTTTTAGATTACTTGTTACTTTTGTAATATCACTTGGCACAGTCATAGTTACAAAAATAATTAGGTTTTCTTCAGTTATTTCACCCAAAGACGCAATCAACTCATCCTCCACCGTTGGATTGTAATCCCCTTTTATAATAAATGGGCTTATGACTGGCAATGCCAGCGCCTGCTCATCTAAGCACTGCAACCAAGATATCGGTGATCTTTCTTCGGACTCTGAATCATATAAAATCGTATATCGTTTAAAATCCTCAAATCCTAAGATACCATTTTCAAAGGTTATAATTTTTTCTTCCTCTAAATCTATTTCTCCAAAATGTTTCGTTTTAATTAACATTATATTCTCCTTCCAAACTCTTTTCTAAGAAGATTAACAAACTGAAAAGAGTTAACTCTAAGAAATTCATGCAGCATTAATCAATTGTAACTCTATCATTTAAAAACTTTCAAGCGTCTTAGATATAACTAAAATCAATCAGGTTATACTCAAAATTAAATATGATGTTTTATGTAAGAATTTAATGTAAGAATTTACAACTGCAACCATGCATACATACTAATGTTATAACATCCTACAAGAAATCAAGCAATGAATTTTGTACAATTTTAGCTGCAGCAGATAACGAAGCGTTATATATCGTTTGTTGTGACGTTAATTTTACAAATGCCTCAACAACATCTGCATCCTCATTGGAGGATAGTAATTCTTCAAAATCCACCTGTTCTTCGGATAAACGACTTTCTGTTAACTCCAAACGAACATAACGGCTACCCGAATCTGCCACTGCAATGTTTACAATATTTTGTTGCACACCTAGCTTTGTTATACCTTTTTCAAATGAGGTTTGCATAACTTCTGATTTTAAAGTTAACTCTGTATTTAGCATTTCTAAAAGTTCATTTAAAGCAGCGGTCTGCTCTGTCGTATTGGATCCGTTTTGTAACATCTTCTCAGTTTCAGCAATTTTATCTTCCACTGCTGCCACTGCGTTTATAGAATCTAAAATATCATCAATACATCTTCCAATTGCATGTGTAATCGCATCGCTTCCTTGCGTATTGATCTTTAATTTTTGATTAAAGTTGACCTCATAAGTAATCTCTTGATTTGATTTCGTATATACAATCGGTTCTTTGTCTGGATCAGACAAATCCGTTACGGTACAGTTAAAATAATTTTCTGGACGAAGTTCTCCCTCCGTAAAACTATTCTTTTCATAAGATACCTTGATCTCCGGTAGATTTTTAAAATCCTCATATACATCATCTGCAAAAATCAACTCCCCAGTATCTGCAATATACTGTATTTCACCAGGACCTGGTTGATATGCATCACTATCTGTAGATTTTACGGATACGATATTTCCATTAAAGGTATCGTAAACAACCTTACCATCACCATCTAACT
>CAJJLI010000164.1 GCA_905192625.1 uncultured Clostridium sp.
AATTCCTCCTCCTTTTTACGCAAATATAGAGTGTCACTAAGGTTTAAGTGACACTCATGTTGTGTCTTCGTGTCAGCGAAACCATAGAGACACTCTATATTATATTATACCTACTCTTAAATTATCTTGCAAGTAAGAAATACGCTATAATAAGGCATCCAAGTACAATTCTATAATAACCAAATAGCTTAAAATCATTGTTCTTAATATAACCAATTAAGAATTTTATTGCAAATATGGAAACAACAAAAGCGACTACCATTCCTAACAATAGTACAAAAACTTCGTAGGATGTAAAATTAAATCCGAATTTTACAAGCTTTAATAAACTTGCGCCAAACATAGCTGGTATCGCTAGGAAAAATGTAAACTCTGTTGCCACATATCTAGATGTACCAAGCAATAACGCCGCTACAATGGTTGCTCCGGATCTTGATGTTCCAGGAATGATCGCCAATACCTGAAACGCACCAATAAACAACGCAATTGGATATGTAATTTGTGAAAGTTCAGTAACTTTAGGAACAGAACCAACGTTCTTTTTTTCTATTACAATAAATGCAATACCATATATGATAAGTGTTGTTGCAATTGTTGCAGGATTGTAGAATTTTTCTTCAACGATATCATCAAAAGGCAAACCTATTACAATCGCTGGAATACATGCAACCGCAATTTTTAACCATAATTGAAACGTGTCTTGTTTAATGAAATATTTTTCGCTTTTCGCAAATGGCCATAATTTACGAAAATAAATAACAACAACTGCTAAAATCGCTCCTAATTGTATTAAAACTAAGAACATATTTTTAAATCCTTCGCTAACTTGTAGTGGCATGATTGAATCTACAAGAAGCATATGCCCAGTGCTGCTGATTGGTAACCATTCTGTTATTCCTTCAACAATACCAAGTATAATAATTTTGAGAACCTCGATTAAATTTAACTCCATATTTCCTCCCATATCAGAGTCTGAAATTACACTCTTTTATTCTTTACTCTAGCGAATATTTTATCATAGTCACTTCGATATCGCAAGTAAATTGCCTGTTTAATCCATCAATCAGGCTTTAATTGAAAGATATAACTGTCTAATCGCATTTTATAATATAAAAGTATAATTATTATAATCCATAACAGATAATAAGCTTCCGACTTTATTCAGAAGCTTATTATCTGTTGACTTACAAAATAGTGAGTTTGCTATCTATTAAAAGACATAGCTCTATGCTTTTACTTCGTTGTTATCAATCAATTCATGTAATTTTTTCATTGCTTCTTTTATTCCACCAACCTCATTGATTAGTCCCTCATCTACTGCATGTTTACCTACAAGAATTGTTCCAAGATCTTTTGTTAAGATTCCGGTTCTCATCATCATCTCTTCTAAGCGATCTTTCGTAGTATTGCTATGTGTTTCTATAAAGCCAACGATTCGGTCTTGAATTAGCTTAAAATAGTCATACGTTTGTTGTGCTCCGATTACAGTGCCGCTCATTCTCACTGGATGGATAATCATTGTTCCGCTTGGAACAATAAATGAATAATCGGTTGATACCGCTAATGGCACCCCAATAGAATGGCCTCCTCCTAGTACAAGAGAAACGGTTGGTTTTGTTAATGAAGCAATCATTTCTGCGATTGCTAAACCACTTTCTACATCTCCCCCCACCGTATTGATTAAAACAAGCAATCCATCAATCTCTGTGCTATCTTCAATCGCAGCCAATTGCGGTAACACATGTTCATACTTCGTTGTCTTCGTGTTTTGTGATAAACATTCATGTCCTTCGATTTCACCAATAATTGAAAGTAAATGTATCTTGTGGCTATTTTCATTATTGTCTAAGGTCACTTGGCCATATTCTGATATTTTCTCATCTTGTCTTTTTTCTTTCTCCGCTTTTGCCTCTTGATTTGCATCCTTAGAGATTGCTTTTTTATTGGATTTTTCCTTTTGTTTTACACGTACACCTTCATCTTTATTCTCTTTACTTTCATTACTTTGGTTTTCTTCATTCTCATCTCCATCCTCTTGTAGAGTATCTTGATTTGTTTCAACCTGCCCATTTATTACCTTTTGGTTTAATGTTTCGTAGCTAATATCTTTTATTTCATTTTCCGTAGAACTATAATCTTGTTCTGTTATGTTTTTTAAATCTGGCATAAGTCAGTATCCTTTCTTTCATAAACGTATTACCACGAATATAAAATGGTTCTTACTAAAGCGAACTCCAAAATTACAACACTTTAGTTACACCTTGTTATTATGCGAATACCGCTCTTTTTTATACAAAAAAGGATGTAAGATATTCAATTCTACTTTGCAAGCATTTCACTACTTACACAGTTTGAATTTTTATCTACATCCTTAATTTTTTGTTACTCCAAACGCTATTCGCAAGCGAGCTTGCAATTGCTCATTCTTCTTTCAGTGTATCTTAAAGAAAAATGCTTCATAATCTTGCTGCTCCAATCGCTATTCACAAGCGAACTTGCAGTAGTTCATTCTTCTTTCAGTGTATCTTAAAGAAAAATGCTTCATAATCTTGCTACTCCAATCGCTATTCACAAGCGAACTTGCAGTAGTTCATTCCGCCTTCAGTGTATCTTGAACAAAATCAATTTATTTAGATAAGTGCTAAGGCTTGCTCGATGTCTGCTATGATATCTCTCTCATCCTCAATACCGATGCTCATACGTACTAAATCTGCGGATACTCCAGCTTCTTTTAATTGAACATCTGTAAGCTGTCTATGCGTTGTACTCGCTGGATGAAGTACACTAGTTCTCGCATCTGCCACATGAACAACAATGGCTGCTAATTTTAAACTATCCATAAATTTCATTGCAGCTTCTCTTCCACCCTTTACACCAAAAGAAACAACTCCACTCGTTCCATTTGGCATATATTTCATAGCTAAATCATAATATTTGCTACTTTTAAGACCAGGATAATTCACCCAAGTTATTTTATCATGTTGTTCCAAATACTCAGCAACTGCTAATGCATTTTCACAATGACGTTTTATACGAAGATGAAGTGTTTCTAAACCTAAATTAAGTAAAAATGCATTATTTGGAGAAGGAATTAAACCAAGATCCCTCATTAACTGAACTCTTGCTTTGCAAATATAGGCAGCTTCCTTAAACTGTTCGGTATAAATAATTCCATGGTAAGATTCATCTGGTGTTGTTAATCCTAAAAACTTACCATTGTTCCAATCGAATTTCCCGCTATCAACAACAACTCCACCAAGTGCCACGGCATGACCATCCATGTATTTTGATGTAGAATGAATTACGATATCTGCTCCAAATTCAAATGGTCTACAATGAATTGGCGTAGCAAAGGTATTGTCAATAAAGAATGGCACTCCGTTTTGATGTGCAACATTTGCCCATTTTTCTATGTCAATTACTACTAGTGAAGGATTTGCCACTGTTTCAGCAAAATAAAGCTTTGTATTATCTCTACAAGCAGCCTGTAACTCTTCCCTTGTACTGTCAGGAGAAACAAAGGTCACATCAATTCCAAGACGTTTTAGTGTTACCGCAAAAAGGTTCGTAGTACCACCATATATTGCTGAAGATGATACGATGTGATCTCCCGCACTACAGATATTTATAACTGCTAAAAATAATGCTGCCTGACCAGAGGAAGTACAAATAGCTGCCACTCCACCTTCCAATGCTGCAATTTTCTTCTCAACATAATCGATGGTTGGATTAGCAAGCCTAGAATAAAAAAATCCCTCTTCTTCTAAATCAAATAATTTCCCTACTGTTTCACTTGAGTCATATTTGTATGTAGTACTCTGATAAATTGGAAGCACTCTAGCTTCGCCATTCTTTGGTTGATAACCTTCTTGTACACACATCGTATTCACATGATATTTACTCATCACATACCCTCCCTCATCTGTATCCACTTTTGCTTTATATTTGAAAAGTTGTTCCCTGTTTTTGGCCCAACCAAGCATAAGCTTAATTTATCCATATCTAAAATTTCCTTCGCAAACAAATTCACGTCTTCTACTGTAACATTCCTTAGTCTTTCTAAGACATCATCCAATGTCCGAATATGACCACGTATCATTAAATTCTTAGCGTTACTATTCATTCTCGACTTCGCACTTTCACTACTCATAATAAACTCAGTAATCACTTGCGCTTTGTGAGTTTCTAATTCTTTGCTTGTTATTCCATCCTGAACAATTCCTTTTAACACATCATATACAGCAGATAACACTGCATCTGATTGCGATGGATTGATTGTTATATCGATATGAAATAATCCGGCTTTTTCAAAGGAACTTCCATAAGAATAAATCGAATATGCCAATCCTAAATCTTCTCTAATCCTTTGAAACAATCTTGAATTATTACTGCCTCCAAGAATCGAATTAAATATAGAAAATATATCGTTTTTTTCTGAATGTAGCGAAATCGCAGGAAATGCAAGATTCATATGTAATTGCTCAATCTCCTTGTGTTTCGTACAAAAGCAAGTTTGATATACCGTTTTCGTTACTTTATGCTCAAATTTAGGTTGATATGGGTCAACTTGTATCTGTTGGCTTTTCTTAATCGCATTTGCAATGCTACTAGCCTTTTTATTCCCTTTTGGTATATTCTTAAATTTTTCTTCTAGTATATTAATTAATTCATCTTTTTCAAAATTCCCTGCCACAGAGATTGTCATATTATCCGCAGTATAATGAAGTTTCATAAATGTTAATAATTGCTCTCTTGTAAAGGAACGTACTACCGTCTTTGTTCCTGATATGATATAGCCCAAGGACTGATCTTTAAATATTTTTTGCTGTATTAATTCATGCACCAAATCTTCTGGTGAATCTTCATACATATCTATCTCATCGCAAATAACTCGTTTCTCTTTGCGAATGTCAATCTCATCAAAACGAGATTCCAGCAACATGTCTGCAATTAAATCAATCATAGTTGGCAAGAACTCTGTAATAGTTGAACCATAAAAACAGGTCACTTCCTTACTGGTATATGCATTTATATCATCCCCAATGCTAGAAGTTAAATCTGCAATTTGCTTCGCACTTCTGGTATTTGTACCCTTAAAAAGCATATGTTCAATCATATGTGATATTCCATTATTACTTTTTACCTCTCCTACGGAACCAACTCTTACCCATACTCCAAAAGAAGCGGTTCTTAGATATGGCAAATACTCCAGTACTACTTGCATTCCATTTGATAATTGAATTACTTCTGCCATTTTCACCTCATTAAATCTCTCAATGTTTATCCACTTATTAACATTAGTAGTGTATCACGCTGTTTATAAAAAAACAACGTGATTTTCTTTAGAACGGATTTTCTTTTAATGTAAGTAATTTATCTCCGATTGAAACATAATTCTCTCTAGTTGTAAGAATTAGTTGATTATTTTTATAATTATCAACGATTAAGGAAACGGTAAATGGATGAATTTCATCCATTATAATGCTTTTATTAACCTTAAATAGGACATCTCCAACGCTGACATCCTTACTATGGTTTGTTAGCTGGGTCCAATAATCCGAGGACGAATCACAGGCGCTTGGTTCCGTTTTTAGAACTACAACCATTCCATTGTTGGACTCAAACGTAATTTGATGACTTTCTTCTGAAATTTCTTTAATTACTCCATTGACAGGTGAGGCAATTTTATCCTCAGTCAATTTGATAATAACACCAGGGTTATTTAATCCGGATTCTTTTGACTCTTCTATGTATTGAGCTACAGATACAATATCACCACTGCAAGGGCTATACACAAGTTGAAGTTTATGTTTACGCTCAAACTCTATTTTTCTAAGTCTTTTTTCTTCTTCTTGTGTTTTAACCTCTTTATAAT
>CAJJLI010000165.1 GCA_905192625.1 uncultured Clostridium sp.
GGTACCTGGGTTATTGGAAATTCTTAAATGGAATGAATGATAATTTATAAAGGAATATTTAAATACTTTATTAGTAGTTAGTGATGTAGATTTTGATGGTAAATTAGCTTGGCAGAAGAATCGGTATAATAAATATAAAAATTAAAAGAAAGAGGAGGATTAACGCTCATAGTGTAATCCTCCTCTTTCTTTACATCTTTTAAAGTAATTTCAGAAGCTTTCAAGGGTTTATTGTATCAGCTTTAGTAATATGATGACATAATTATGCAAAGTCAAGAAAATAATGATAGATATTGTTAATAAAACAAATATATGGTAATATTTGTAGAGATTATATAAAATAAAAAACAAATTATTTTTGGAACGTTGTTGAACTTATTTTGATTATATATTTATTAATAAATGGTTAGATGCAGTGGAATAGGGAGGAATTATGGCTAAATTATCAAAGATTCATGAGAAATTAAGGTATAGTGATTCTTCTTCCTGGTTTCATCAGATGATGACATTGCTAATGCAATAATGTATCTAAATAGGAGGAATGTGTTATGTTTGGAAAAAGGAAGAAAAATAAAATAATAGAAGAGAATATCATTCAACAATCTTCTTCTATAAATGAGATAAACCAATCAGCAATTAACGGTGCCATATCAGCAGCTATGAATAGTTTGAAAATGTTATCAGATGAAGGAAATTTTGAAAAGAGCTATACCTCTAGTGATGGTAACCAAAAAGTGGTTATAAAACAGAAAACGGTAACTAAATCAAATGGTATAATGCCAGATGGATTTGATGAAATTTTCAATGTATTTATGCCAAATATTATGAATGCAAACCACCAACAAGAAGAAGTTATAAAATGTAAAGGTTGTGGGGCGAATAATAAGATCATTGTTGGCAAGATAACCAAATGTGAATTTTGTAGGTCATTATTAGATAATGAAGATTAAATCTGATAAAATGCAATCAGTTTAAATGGTAGATAGTGCAATGTTTGCTTGCTAGTTAAAAAAATGTACCGAAGAATGGATTTTTTTTGTTGCAAGTTTGATACATAATAAGAAAGCTGTAAACCATTCATTAAAAAATGCTCCCCATTTAGGTAGACAGTTGAATGATAAAACTGTTATCTGCTGGAGGAGCATATTTTTATTCTGAGGAATGTACGATTAATCAGTGGGCTAGTGGAAATGGACGATTTAGATTGTACAATCGTGAGATAGATGGAAATTGGAATTCAGCTGAAAGAATTGGTTAGGATATTAAAAGTAGAATTTCAAAACAATTTCCTGATAATCTGTACTCTAGGAAGGAAGGTAAAATCACATGAAAAAATATAATAAATTAGTAAGGGATAGAATTCCCGAAATTATCGAGAAGGAAGGTCATAAAGCTAAGTTTCGTACCCTGTCAGAGAAAGATTATATTGTAGCACTGGATAAAAAGCTTCTAGAAGAAGTAAAAGAGTATCAGGCGGATAAAAGCATTGAAGAAATGGCAGATGTTCTGGAAGTTTTGTATGCAATTTGTAATGCTCGTGGATACACGATAGAAGAACTTGAGACAAAGCGTAAGGAGAAGAATGCAGAACGAGGCGGATTAGAGAAGAGACTGTTCTTAGAATCTGTGGAAGATGATTCTAGTGATAATCTAGGTAAGGTAACGGATATGAAAGCCTTAAAAAAGTGGAGTAAGATTCCAGAAGATTGGAGAGAGACACTTTTGAATAATGTATTTTGTAGCAAA
Organism: uncultured Clostridium sp.; assembly: GCA_905192625.1. Taxonomy (GTDB): domain Bacteria; phylum Bacillota; class Clostridia; order Lachnospirales; family Lachnospiraceae; genus Lachnoclostridium. The sequence goes on from CAJJLI010000165.1 coordinate 1,747, forward strand.
TGCAAGTTAACAACAATTGTGGATTATGCCATTGTAAATGACTCGCATGGAATTCTCCTTCAAGGGAAGTGTGCAAAATGCGGTGGAGCCGTTGTAAGATATGTTGAAGATTAATGAATGTTCTTTCTATGACGAAACATTATCAGTAAAAATGGATTTGTTCGATAGACAAGTAGCAGCTGGTAATGAATTAGATGAAAGGGAATCCATTGGTTATTAAAATAGGAGGTGCCATACATGGTACAATTAGAAATACTATGTAAAGAGAATGAAGATAAAGTACTAGCCATCGATCGAGATGACATACCAGAGTGCTTTGAAGAGAGCATGGCTTACACAATTCAATTGAGCCATTATGGAACTCAACACGGAATGAAAGGTTTTTGTTTTGCTATCAAGTATTTCGAGAATTATGTTGGCCTTATTTTAATTGGTGAAGCGATTGAAGGTGAGGCTGATCCAGACGAACTTAAGGGTAGGCCCTATTTTAGAGTCATTGGATTTGTAATTGACCGGTGCTATCGTGACAGAGGAATTGGTAGCCAGGCTTTTTTATTAGCATTAGAAAAGATTTATCACGAATATGGAACAGTACCTATTCTTTAAGAGTGTCATCGTAAAAACCAGGCAGCAATACGTTTTTATGAAAAAATGGGGTTTACAAATACGAACAAATTACATAAGGAAGACTACTATATGGTTAAATTTTAAGTGCAAGAATGCCACTTATTATTTTTGATGAGCTGCAACACTTGACCAAAAATTAAAGTAGCAATTTTTACTTGGTTTAATGAAATGCTTGGATATATCCAGCTATTAACATAAGTCACATCGAGGAGAATATAAAATGCTTGAAGTTACATTTTATGATAAAGTAGAAGATAGTTTATTAAAGTTTGCAGTTATCATTTCAAAAACCGAGGGAAAATGGGTATTGTGCAAACACAAAGATAGAGACACATATGAAGTGCCAGGAGGCCATCGGGAAGAAGATGAAGATATCTTATTTACTGCGAAGCGGGAACTTTACGAGGAAACAGGCGCCATAGATTACGATATTTTTCCGATATGTGTATATTCTGTAAAAGGATGTACTAGAAACGGAGAAGTCTTAAATGAGGAAAGTTTCGGAATGCTTTATTATGCAAATATTAGGTCGTTTGAAAGTGAACTACACAGTGAAATAGAAAAAATCATTATTACAGATTCCTTAGTAAACGAATGGACGTATCCGTTAATACAGCCTAGGTTAATTGAGGAAGCAATTAGAAGAAAAGTATTATAAATCTGATGTGCAGTTCCTTAAATTACGCTCATCCGATTGATTTATTGCGAAAAGAATACATGGATGTTTATGGTGGACTAAATTATCTGTAAAGGTAAAGTTAAGCTTAATGCAATCATCAGATATCGGACAGGAACAAAGACTGATACGTTAGTGTAACGATGATCAATCGTGAGATTTATTGTTGCTATATCGTGATTCAGTCTTGCTTTTCTAAGAGTTGAAATGGGTAAAAGCTTAGCACAGAGATATAAAGTGAATGGTATGAAAACTCAATTACAAAAAAAGATTCCAAAAAGTGGAAAAGTAACAGCTTGAATTTTTGTATAATTTACATCATATTAGATATAATATCTACTGGATACTGAATGAGTTCCTAATCGTAAATTAGTTTCGATAGAATTTGTTTGGAATCCATATTGATGTCTTAATTATTGCAAGAGTTTTTTCAACAGAATATAGGAGATGGTATGATGGAGGCTTTAGGAGACAACAAAATTACTATTAAAAGATTCAGGTAACCTTAGTGATTCACCAGAATAAGGAGATGGTAACGATGGAGGCTTTAGGAGACAACGGATTTACTATGGAAAGATTCAAGTTGTAGATTAAAATCGAAAAATTCAAGCAATATAATGAGACATTAAAATGAAAATAGCAGGATTAATTCCTGCTATTTTTTTGATCTCCAAGAGTGAGTTATCCTTATATCTACATAAAACAATTTTTACTGCATCCTGAGGTTACCCTGTTTCACTACTAAAAATGTTGTTAACTAGGCCTTTTTTGATATATTTAAAAAGTGGTCAAAAGCGAACTAATCCTCCGACCTCGAACAATGATTCGTTTGTAGATTCTGCAAGTCTTTAATAAATTTTAAAATAACACGTTGTTCTTCAATTGAATAAGAATTTGCGATTGCTTCTATAGAATCATGGTTTTCTTTATGAAGTTTTTCGTGTATTTGATTAACCTTTTCTCCAAGGGGAGTCAATTTAAAAAATATTATTTTTTGATTCTTCTCATCTTTATAAGTTGTAATTAGATTCTTTTCAAGGAGACGCATGGCAATTTTAGAAATCCCCCCTCTTGTCATTTTGAGTGTTGTTGCGATCGATATGCCATTAGGGTTTTTCATAGTTGCGATGCAAGCAATTACATGACATTCAGTAAGTGAGAGTTCAGAAATTGATACATTGCGGCCTTCCTTTAATAATTGTTGTAGTCTTTTTTTATTTTGATATACTTTCTTCTCCTCAAATAGTGTAAATAATGTTTCGATTTCTAGAGCAATGGATTGAGCTTCTTTATTCATAACAACCTCTTTTATATTAAAATTTTTATTCTTATTTTTAATTATATTGTAAGTTTACGAACTGAGTTTGTAAAGGAGATACAATAAAAATGTTTACAAGGAAACAATAATGTGCTATTTTTAAATATGTTTCCGTGTAAACAAAATTAAAGATAGTTAGAATGAGGTTAGGTTTAGTATGAAAATATTTTATTTTACAGGGACAGGAAATTCTTTATATATTGCGAAAAGATTGGGTGGAGAGTTAATTTCGATACCACAGGTACTGAATGGTGAAGTAACTGTTTATGAAGATGAAAAGATAGGAATTATTTTTCCGACCTATGGTCTTTCAGTCCCGGCAATAGTACTAGATTTTTTTGGAAAAGTTAAGTTACGTAGTCCGTACATATTTGTTATTATGACGTGCGGAAACAATAGTGGCGATGCAACCAAATGGATTGCATCCTACGTAAAAAGGTATGGTATAAAGATTAGTTATTCGAATTGTATTGCAATGGTAGGAAACCATATCCCAATTGCTGATATTGAGAAAGAAAAATCATTAAATAAGCATATAGAGGAAAGTATTAGTGATTTAGTAGAAGATCTCAAAATAGAAAGATGTTACATTAGAAAAGGAACAGCATTAGGACCGATTCTTAGAAATGGAGCTAAGATCATAAAAAAGGTAACTTCAATGGACAAACCCATTAATTTTTCAGTAAATGAGCATTGTATTAAATGCGGAACGTGTATAAAAGTATGTCCTAGGAATAATGTGTCTTATAATGAAGTTAGTGAAATTATGTTTGGCGATACTTGTGAATCCTGTCTTTCTTGTGTAAATAATTGCCCGAAAAAGGCTATACAGGTAAAAGGAGATAAGAACCCCAATGCAAGGTTTCGAAATAGTAATGTATCATTGAAAGAAATCATAGATTCGAATTACATTATTAAAGAGGAACTTGGAAGGTAAGTAGGGGGAACGTCTATGACTATATTCTTGAATAGTTGGGTTGCTTGGTTTACTGTGGCTCTAGCGATAGCATTATCTAGTATATATATTTTAAGGAAGATGATTGTACGTTCAAACACGAAGACAGGTAAATTATTTAGCAGTATTGTATATGTAAATAAGTATTTGAGAAAGCGCCATAAGTTACTAGGGATACTATTAATTGCATCTGGCTTGGTCCATGGTATATTTAGCAATCAAAGTATTGTAAGTTTAAACGTAGGAACATTTACCTGGGTATTATCTATTTTACTAGGATTGAATTGGAAAGCGAGAAAATATAAATTTAATAATAAGAGCTGGATGTATTATCATAGAATTTTAGCAGTTGTTTTTACAATATCTTTAGTTATCCATTTGGCGGACGAAGTCTTCGGAATATTTATCTTTTAAATTCAGCACTTGATGGAGGATCACTTATTTATAATAGATTTTCCGGAAAGAGGAAAAAGGATGGTAACGATGGAGGCTTTAGGAGACAACGGATTTACTATGGAAAGATTCAAG
>CAJJLI010000166.1 GCA_905192625.1 uncultured Clostridium sp.
GGGCGAAACTTCGTACTTAACTTATTTTTTTCATAAATTAAGGGCTGTCCCTATTCTCTATAAGGTCAGCCCTAACAAATCTATTATTGCATCTTTTTTAGTTCATCAAATACAACATCATTCAATACTTTAATGTAGGTACCTTTCATTCCAGAAGATCTTGATTCAATAACTCCTGCGCTTTCAAACTTTCTTAATGCATTGACAATAACTGAACGAGTAATACCGACACGGTCTGCAATCTTGCTTGCTACTAAGATTCCTTCATTACCTTCTAATTCATCAAATATATGAGTAATAGCCTCTAACTCGGAAAATGACAAGGTGCTGATGGCAGATCGAACAATATGTACTTTTCTATTCTCTTCTGCATTTTCTTCATTTACAGAACGCATCATTTCCAAGCCCACTACTGTTGTACCATATTCACTTAAAATAATATCATCAATAGAATATTGTGTATCGCTTTTATATAAAAATAATGTTCCTAATCTTTCTCCAGCGATATCAATTGGTGTAATTATTGCTTGATAATTATTTACTCCATCAAATTCAAACCCTAAAGTAGATAAATTAACATTCTCTTTCGTAGATAAAATATTTAACAAACGTTCATTCAAGATTGAATCAATATATCCACCAACACTATCTTTGATCAATTCATTAATTGGTGCAATATCGCTTCTGTTCTTAATTCCAAGTACTTTACCTTTTTTACTAATAACTAAAATGTTACTTTCTAATATTTCGCTTAAAACAACGCAAATATCATTAAATACTACTTTGTGAGAATTATTATTGTGGAGAAGCTTATTAATTTTTCTTGTTTTATCTAACAATTGTACACTCATGCAAGACCCCCCGTGACCTATATCATTTGGCCGATAAATAACAACTATTCGGCAATCGTTGCCAATTAGACTACGATATCAATTTTAACATAGGTTTTTTGAAAAAACAATAGCTTTTTTGTTCTTTTGACACACATTTTGCATTTTTTATAAACTGTTTTACAAATTTTTTTGATTTTTCTATACATTGAATCAATAAAACCACAATATTTAGTATGTCCAATGAATTCTATCACTATATTTACTATTTTCATGAAATAACAAAATATAATATAAATTAAAAAAATTAAGCTAATTCTATATCTGAATATTCATTATTTGTTTCAATAGTAGAAATTATACTTCATAACTTCCTTTTTAACTATCCAACTCTCCATCGATAAGATCAGTAAATGAACAAACATTCACCGATCAAATCTCATTAGTAGAGAAAACAATATTGACAGTTTACACCACTGAAACATCGACAACCACGAACTTCACATATTGAATTAGCCATTTTTTATTCTTCAACCTTTTTATTTTTTACGAAACCACAAGTTTCATCTATACACACTAATTTTGAACCCTTTTCTAACAATACCTGATTACATTTTGGACAATGTTCCTCAGAAGGTTTCTGCCATGACATAAAATCACATTCTGGATTGTTTTCACATCCATAATATCTTCTACCTTTTTTTGTCTTGCGGATTACTAGATCTTTTCCACACTTCGGACAAGCAACGCCAATTTTCTCAAGATAAGGTTTTGTATTTCTACAATCAGGAAATCCAGGACATGCCAAGAATTTACCATGAGGCCCATATTTAATAACCATATTACGACCACATTCCTCACAGATTACATCCGTAGTTTCATCTTCGATTGTTATCTGTTCTAATTGCTTTTCTGCCTCTTCCACTGCTTCTTCTAAATCTGGATAGAAATTGCTTACAACCGTTTTCCAATGGACATTTCCGTCTTCTACCGCATCTAGCAATGCTTCTAAATTAACGGTAAAATTAACATCTACAATACTTGGAAATGCTTTCACCATGATTTGATTCACCGCTTCACCAAGCTCTGTTACATAAAGATTTTTATTCTCTTTTATTACGTAACGTCTAGCAATAATCGTAGTAATTGTTGGAGCATAGGTACTTGGTCTTCCGATACCTAATTCTTCTAAAGTCTTAACCAATGATGCTTCTGTATAATGTGGTGGTGCTTGAGTAAAATGTTGACTTTTATTAACATCTTTTAATGATAATTTTGTGTCTTCAGTTATTTTATTCATACCGCTGACTGAATTCTCTTCTTCTTCATCCGTACTCATATAAACCGCTCTAAAACCTTCAAATACAAGTCTTGAAGATGACACTGTAAAACGATAGCCATTTCCATCAATTTTCGCAGTTGTCGTTTCATACTTAGCTACTTGCATTCTACTTGCAACAAAACGTTTCCAAATGAGTTGATATAAACGGAACAAATCCCTACTTAAATCTTCTTTCAACACAACTGGCGTTAATTCCACATAGGTTGGACGAATTGCCTCATGTGCGTCTTGAATCTTTTTACCTGTTGATTTATTAACATCTTGAGTTGTTACAAATTCTTCTCCATACGTGCTTTTTACAAATTCTCTTGCTGCCAAATCTGCTTCTTCCGATACACGTGTAGAATCTGTACGTAGGTACGAAATCAAACCCACTGTTCCATGACCTTTAACATCAACCCCTTCATAAAGTTGCTGTGCTAAACGCATCGTTTTTTGCGTAGAATAATTCAATGCTTTCGCAGCCTCTTGTTGAAGTGTACTCGTTGTAAATGGGAGTGGAGCTTTTTTCTGACGTTCACCACGTTTAATTTCGGTAATTTTATATTCAGCATTTTCTAATTCCATAAGAACTTTATTCATTTCTTCTTCGGAACGGATTTCCATCTTTTGCTTTCCTTTGCCATAAAACTTTGCTGTCAAAGGCTTTTTCTCATTAGGTAATAAAAAATCTGCTTCTAAATTCCAATATTCTTGCGGTACAAAAGCATAAATTTCAGCTTCTCGATCACAGATAATACGTAATGCTACCGATTGAACACGTCCTGCACTTAACCCACGTTTTACTTTGGCCCATAACAATGGACTTATTCGGTAACCAACCATACGATCAAGCATTCTTCTTGCTTGCTGTGAGTCCACAAGGTTCATATCAATTTCCCTTGCTTCTTTTATTGAATTTTTAACTGCACTTTTTGTTATTTCATTAAATGTAATTCGACTTGAACTTTTTTCATCTAACTTTAAGGTTTGAGATAGATGCCATGAAATAGCTTCTCCCTCACGGTCAGGGTCAGTCGCAAGAAAAACTTTATCCGCTTTTTTCACTTCTTTTCTCAATTTTGCAAGCAAATCACCTTTACCACGGATGGTGATATATTTTGGTTCAAAACCATGCTCTACATCTATTCCCATTTGGCTCTTTGGCAAATCTCTTACATGACCGTTTGAAGCCATTACTTCGTAGTTCGCTCCTAAAAATTTCTTTATCGTTTTCGCTTTTGCAGGTGACTCCACAATCACTAAATATTTTGGCATAGTTTAGCTCCCCTCTTCCTATTTATCTAAAACAACAGTACATCTATATTTTATCTGTACTAGTCTAAAAGACGGTATAATTCAAAAAAAGAACGAAACATTTCATTTTTATGTATCGAAACTATGAAGATAGAATGATTTTCATACCTGTATACCATACTTATTCCATATTTCGAACATAATAATTACTAATCCACTGTGTTATTAAATTCTTTAATTCTAAAGACATCAGCGAGACCGTCAACTGTTGATAAGTTAAGTTCGTCTCGGATAATAGAATTTCCAAATGTTTCGGTTCTAAACTCAACCTATCATATACTATTTTCTCTTCTCTTTCAAGTATTATCTTACAATTTTTTATAACTTCAAGATTATTTTTATTATTTTCACCCTTTTTCTTAGTTGTCGGGTTATACATTTTCTTACAAGACTTCATTGTTTTTTCATTTGGTAAATCATATTTTAGGTTTATTTCAACTAAAATATCTTCCACATTTCTAATCAGTTTCGCACCACTTTGAATCAAACGATTGCACCCGCATGATAATGAATCTCCGATACGACCAGGAATTGCAAATATATCTTTTCCTTGTTCTAAGCCTCGATCAACAGTAATATAAGTCCCACTACTTTCTCTTGCTTCTACAACCAATATTGCATCACATAAACCGGCGATGATACGATTTCTCATAGGAAAATGAAACGGTAAGGGAGGCGTTCCTACTGGATACTCACTCAGAATTCCCCCTGTGCTTAAAATCGCTTCATACAACCGTTTGTTTTCACTTGGATAACAGTTGTCTACGCCACACCCAATGACTCCATATGTTTCTCCACCGCCATCAAGCGCTCCTTGATGTGCAAAACTATCAATTCCTCGTGCTAGGCCACTTATTACTTGTACTTGATGCTTCGCAAGTTCTTTTGATAAATGTAGTGCTATTTCCTTTCCATAGTTTGTACAGTTACGTGCTCCAATCACTGCTATACTTGGTTTATGACTCTCTGGTAATTTCCCCTTATAATATAGAAAGAACGGTGCATCATAAATGTATCTTAAGCTCGATGGAAACTCGTCATCTTCTTTTGTAACAAAATATATGTCCTTCTCTCGTAATTTATTATATTGTTCTATTAATTTATCCATATTTTTATTTTTTAGTAAGTTACTCACTTGCTGCTTCGTTATTCCATCCACGTTTCTCAATTCTTCTTCTGAGGTGTAAAATATCTTTTCTATTGAGCCAAAGTAATCATATAACTTTTCTATGCTTTTTATTCCAATCTCAGGAACCTGAGAGATCCAAAACCAATACATTTGATTTGTCATTTCCATTATACTTCCTCCCAGAACTTTTTATCCATGCTACGATAAATAATTGCTTCACAAAGATGTCTTTCTTTAATATCCTCTGATTCGTCCAAATCCGCAATTGTACGAGCTACTTTTAAGATTCTATGATAAGCTCTTGCACTTAAATTCATCTTTGCAAATGCCTCTTCTAACATATGCGTTTCATTTTTCCCTAGTTTACAATATTTTAATATCGTTTTTGGCCCAAGAGAGGAGTTAAAGAGAATATCCGTCCCTTGATATCGTTCTAATTGAATCTTTCTTGCATTTAAAATGCGTTGTCGTATCTCCATTGAACTCTCACTTTTTTTGTTTTGTTTTAAATCTTTATAATCTACTTGCAACATTTCCATGCATATATCGATACGATCCAGTAATGGTCTTGAAATTTTATTTAGATACTTCTTTACCTGTGGTATCGAACAGTTACACTTATTTCTATCTGGAAAATACCCACACAAGCAAGGATTCATGGCTGCAACCAGCATAAAATTCGCGGGATACGTATATGTCGCATTCAACCGATTAATCGTTATACACTTTTCTTCTAATGGTTGTCGTAACACTTCTAACGTTCCTCGATGAAATTCAGGAAGTTCATCGAGAAATAGCACACCATGAGAAGCCATCGTTATTTCACCAGGTTTAGCAAATCTACCTCCTCCGATGAGTGCAACACTTGTGCTTGAATGATGCGGTGAACGAAATGGACGCTCGACTACCAATGCCTGGTTATTTTTTAGTTTTCCTGCAATGCTGTAGATCTTCGTGAGTTCTAAGCTCTCATCAAAGGACAATTCAGGCATGATACTAGGAATACGTTTTGCTAGCATAGTCTTTCCTGAGCCTGGAGTGCCAATCAACAATGCGTTATGCTGCCCAGCTACAGCAATTTCAATTGCTCGTTTGGCAGATTCTTGTCCGATTATTTCTGAAAAATCTGGTGAATTATCTAATTTATAATATTCTTGTAACATTTCACCAATGTCGATAAACTCTTCATCCATCATCGTCGTACCATTTAAAAAACTTATTACTT
>CAJJLI010000167.1 GCA_905192625.1 uncultured Clostridium sp.
TCGTTGGAACAGCAGATCGCAGCATGTTTTGAAGCGGTGAATCGTAAGGCCGTGTCACCTGTTTATACGGGTGCTCCAATTAAGATAAGGGTAGATGAAGCCTTTGTCGGTAGTGAGAGTAATGGAAATGATACAAATAAAGCATTGCTTTGTTCTGCAAAGGACATGGATGAAACGTATGCCTATGAGAATGAAGTATTAAATTTAACTTTAGGTAGCGTGGTAACATTACGAATGAATGTACCACAAACTGGAAGATATGTATTAAAGTTTGACTATTTATCCTGGGATGATTCTATTTTACCAATTGAAATGGCAATGCAAGTAAATGGGGAATTCCCTTTTTATGAGGCAAGACGTTTACTATTTGAAACTACGTGGGTATCAAAAAGTGAAACTTCCTATGATCGCTACGGAAAAGAAATAGTAACTGTCCCAGATAAATTAAAACGTTGGGAAAATAAATATTTAAAGGATGCAAGTTATCGACGTTCTGAGCCGCTCATCTTAGAATTGCATCAAGGAATCAATGAGTTTACGTTTCATGTATCAGAAGGAAGTCTACTTTTAGGCAATTTAACATTAGAAGCACCAACTAGCATACCAGAGGAGAAATTGACAATGGTAACCGAAGGCGAAAACATAATCGTGCTTCAAGGCGAAAGTTTTACATATCGTAACGATTCGTCCATACGCTCCGTTGCCGAGTACGATGCAGATGTTGCTCCTTATGAAGTAAAGGATACCATTTTAAATACAGTGGATAGTGCATCCTTTAAGAAAGCTGGCCAGAAAATCACCTATGAGTTTAGTGTACCAACTTCAGGATATTACAACATTGCAGTGAATTATAGACAATCCGATAAAACTGATTTTCCTGTATTTGTTGATGTAGCAATTGATGGAGTGATTAAAAGTTTGGATTTCAAAGCGTATCCGCTTGCTTATACAACAAAATATAAGACGAGTACAATGGTTGATGAAAATGGTGACAAACTTAGTGTTTACTTAGAACCTGGTGTACATAGCATTTCCTATACGATTAATATTGATAATATTCGCCATGTTCTTGAAAGTGTCGATCGTATCATGAGTGAAATCAATGATCTTTCACTTGAAATAACAAAAGTTGCAGGAACGAATAAAGACAAATACCGTGATTTAAAACTAACGCGGTATATTCCAGACGTCAAGGAAAGATTAGATGGATGGGCAGATGAATTGGATCAATTACACGATAGTGTGAAGAATTTTAATCCAAAGGTTGATAGGATAGCTGCATTTTCTGCTGGTAATGTAGCAGCAACGCAATTAAGAAGTTTGTCAAAAGATCCAGATGAACTGATTTATCGTGTTGCGGAATTATCCTCTAGTATCAATTCCATTAATACACAATTAGCAAACTTAATTGACTCATTAAATAAGAACAATTTAGCGATTGATCGAATTTATCTATATCAAAAAGACGCAAAACTTCCAACAAAAGTGGGATTTTTCACAAAAGTAGGTTTATCCGTACAGAGATTTTTTTACTCATTTTTCAATCAGTCTTATTCAACAAGTAATGTAAATAAAGAGCATTTGCAAGTGTGGGTAAACCGTTCCAGACAACATGTTGAGATTATGCAAAAGATGATTGATGAAGAATTCACGAAAGAAACTGGAATTCAAGTTGATTTATCCATAATGCCGGATCAGAATAAATTAGTTCTAGCCAATTCCTCTGGGGACCAACCAGACATTGCAACTGGGATTAATTATGCGATTCCATTTGAATTAGGTGTACGAGGAGCGATAAAAAACTTAGCAGAGTTTGATGATTTTAAAGAGGTAGCATCAAACTATGCTCCTGGTTTATTGTTATCATCCACCATAGAGGATGGAATTTATGGTTTGCCAGAAACGATGAACTTTTGGGTGTTATTTTATCGAACGGATGTCCTTAATAAGCTTGGGTTATCAGTACCTAATACAATGGAAGATGTTCTTGACATGTTGCCAGAACTTCAGATGAGGGGCTTAAACTTTTACTATCCTACTGCTGGTATGTTAGTTATGAGAAATTACCACGGTACAACACCTCTTTTATTTCAAAATGGAGCTTCCTTATACACAGATTTTGTTGGTAAGACAGCGCTGAATACAGAAGAAGCTATCAAAGGATTTACTACACTAACGGAACTTTTTACAATTTATAATTTACCAATAGATATTCCGAATTTTTATCAACACTTTAGGAATGGTGATTTACCAATTGGTATTGCGGACTATGCAGTGTATAACCTTTTAGTAAATGCTGCACCTGAAATAGCAAATTCTTGGGAAATCTCTATCGTTCCTGGCATTGAACAGGAAAACGGAGAGATTTTACGTTATACTGCGGGTGGAGCAGAGAGTACGGTAATGTTTCATTCAGATGTTGAGCGTGAAGAAAAAGCTTGGGAATTTATGAAATGGTGGTCTTCCACAGAGGTTCAAACGAAATTTGGGCAAACATTGCAAATTTCATACGGAGATGAGTATCTATGGAATACTGCTAATTTAAATGCTTTTCTAGAACTTCCTTGGGACAGCGTAGATAAAAAAATAATTAAAGAGCAGGCCACTCACATTTTAGAAGCGCCAAGAGTGTTGGGCTCATATATGCTAGAACGTGAAGTAAGCAATGCGTTTAATGATATTGTTGTCAATGGTAAAAATCTAAGGACCAGAATAGATACAGCAGTTAAAATAGTAGACCGAGAAACAATGCGAAAGTTAGAAGAGTTTGGATATATTGTGGATGGGGAAGAAGTAAAGGAATATAAGGTGCCGACCATCGACATAGTGAACAAAATCCTTGGAACTTTAGAATGATGGGGGTAGAGGGCTATGAAGAGAAAGTCAAGAATCGGTAATCGTGAACATAGAAATAAGACCGCATATGTGTTTGTATTTCCCTATGCACTTTTATTTAGCATATTTATCGTAATACCAGTTGTAATTGCGATACTATTATCTTTTACGAATTTTAATGCCATTGAGTTCCCTGGTTTTGTTGGTTTTCTAAATTATATTAATCTATTAACAAATGATTCAATCTTTATGCAACACGTATTACCAAACACAGTGGTATATGCAATTATTGTAGGTCCAGGAGGGTATATCTTATCGTTTTTATTGGCTTGGGCTTTGGCGCAATTAACTAGATTACCAAGAACAATATTCGCACTTATTTTATATTCTCCAAGTTTAACATCTGGTGTAGCGATGACTGTCTTATGGAAGGTAATGTTTACAGGAGATCAAACGGGCTATATTAATAGTTGGCTCATGAATCTTGGAATTGTAACGGATCCAATCATTTGGTTAGTCAACACAAGGTATTTACTTCCTATTGTAGTTATCATTGGTTTATGGAGTAGTATGGGAGTAGGATTCTTGGCAATTTTAGCGGGTATTTTAAATTCAGATGAAACTTTATATGAGGCAGCAGCAATCGACGGTGTTAAAAATCGTTTTCAAGAAATGATTTATATCACGATACCAAATATGAAACCTCAAATGCTGTTTGCTGCGGTTATGTCCATTGTAAATGCATTTCAAAATGGAGTGATCAGTTCGCAACTTGCAGGAAATCCAACACCACAATATGCAGCACAACTAATCGTAAATCATATCGAGGATTATGGATTTATCCGTTATGAAATGGGATATGCAGCGGCTACATCGGTAGTACTTTTAGGAATTGTTTGGATTTTTTCTAAAATATCAACAAAGTTATTCCAAGAAGAGTAGAAAGGAGGACCTACTATGGCATATAAAGGAAATCGTATTAACCCTAGGAAGTTTGAAAAAGGGCAGATTAAAATTATGATAGTTATTTTACCATTGGTGCTGTTTATGGGACTTCCTATTATATTTATTATCTGTCATGCTTTTAAACCGATGGATGAGTTATTTGCATTCCCTCCCAAATTTTTTGTTACAAGACCGACATTCGATAACTTTACAAAGTTATTTAAGGCATCGAGAACTTCTGGGATACCAATGAGCCGTTACTTGTTTAATAGTGTTATTGTAACGATTGCAGTTGTATTTTCTTCCATTGTATTCTCCACTGCAGCTGGGTTTGCATTATCAAAACTTAAATTTAAAGGCAAGATATCAATGATGAAGATCAATCAAGCTGCACTGATGTTTGTTCCTGTTGCTGTTATGATACCAAGATATTTAACCATCAATGTTTTGGGCTTAACGGATACCTATTTTGCACATATACTCCCGTTAATTCCATTACCAGTTGCATTGTTTTTGGTAAAACAGTTTATTGATCAAGTTCCAGATTCATTAATTGAAGCCGCATATATTGATGGAGCTAGTGAGTTTAAAGTGTATCAATCGATTATTATACCACTCATACGTCCTGCAATCGCCACCGCGGCTATTTTAGTGTTTCAACAAGTATGGGTCAATATGGAAACGTCCAATTACTATGTAAGTGGAGAAGGATTAAAAACTTTAACTTTCTATATGAATACATTAACAAGTACCAATAATACCGTAGCTGGTCAAGGAATCGCAGCTGCAGCGTCTTTGATTATGTTTTTACCGAATCTATTGATTTTTATAATATTGCAGAACAGTATTATGAATACGATGGCGCATTCTGGTATTAAATAATTGGCTTGGAGGATAGGAAGATGAAGAGAAGGTTAAGGTTACTTGTTTTATTTATTCTGTGCATTGCTGTAAGCATTAAGACTGGGGGACTTACGGCATATGCAGATGAGCCATATAAGACGTTTACGGTAGATGGTTATGGATACATGACAGAAACCCAGACAGCATATACCCCATATGATACCATAACCAAAATAGATGATTTGTCTTTAAGTGCACCAAGAGACATGGCGATTACAAAAGATGGTTATATCTACATTGCCGATACGGGAAATTGCCGCATTATAATTTCTACACTAGAAGGTAGTTTAGTAAATACGATTGAATACGAAGAATTTAGGTATCCATGCGGTATTTATGTAACGGATAAGAAAGAAGTTTATGTAGCAGATAAAGAGGCAAGAGCAGTTTTTGTTTTTAATCCAAGTGGAGAATTTGTAAAAAAATATGAGAAACCAAACCATCCACTCTATGGGGATGCGATGGATTTTAAGCCGATAAAACTTGTTGTAAATCATGCTGGAAATCTATTTATTGTTTGTGAAGCAAATACCAATGGAATTGTACAAATTGCTCCAACCGATGGAGGAACTTTCCTTGGATACTTTGGTACTAATTTTGCTTCAAGATCCCTTCAACAAATATTTCTTAGAATGATATTAACCGATGCACAACGCTCAAAAATGGTGAGTAATATACCATCAACTCCTGACAACCTAGCCATTGATGAAAAAGGTTTAATCTATACCGTTACTAGAGGAGAGGGTTACAATACTCTAAAAAAGCTAAACATTGCGGGCAAAAACTTACTTGATGCAGATGCGTATGATGAAATACCTGCTGCAGTAACAACTGGTAATTATGAAAATATTTATGTTGCTTCATCCCTAGGATACATCTATGAATTTAATGGAGATGGAGAATTATTGTTCCTTTTTGGCGGTAGTGACGACGGGAAACAAAGGATTGGATTGTGCAAGAAAGTAGAAGCAATACAGGTGGATGGGGAAGATCGACTTTATGTCTTAGACTCCGATATGAATCAAATACATATTTTTGCTCCAACGGAATTTACGAACCTATTACATAATGCCTTATATCTTTATTCAAAAGGTAGGTATACGGAAAGTAAAGAGCCACTTACAGAAGTATTAAAA
>CAJJLI010000168.1 GCA_905192625.1 uncultured Clostridium sp.
TTCTTCCGGTAGGAAAACCACCGCCTCCACGGCCACGTAGGCTAGACTCTGAAATCTCGTTTACAATATCCTCACATGACATTTCAAAGAGTGCTTTTGCAACTGCGGAATAACCCCCAACTGCAAAGTATTCTTCTATGGATTCTGCATTAATATGACCGCAATGTTCTAGTGCTACTCGAGTCTGTTGCTTATAAAAGGGAATTTCCTCTTGTTTTACATAAGCATTTCCATCTCCATCTTTGTATAATAAACGATCAATTGCTTCGTCTTTTAATATACTTTGTTCAATGATTTCTTCACAATCTTCTTCCTTAACCTTAATATAAAGTAAGCCGAGAGGATCAATTCTTAAGAGAGGGCCCATTTCACAAAAACCATGGCAGCCACTTCTTTTAAGCCCAACCGATTCATGGGGTTCCTCTTCTAGAACTACCGAGCATTGGATTCCTTTTTCTTTCATAAGTTCTTTTAAACGAGAGTAGATTTTTAGGGATCCTCCTGCAACGCATCCAGTACCAGCACAAATAAGAATCTGTTTGTATTGGCTATCTAGAGATGCTTTGTATTTTTCTTGAAGGAGTACTAATTCTTCACGGGACTTAATTTTCATTTTGCCTCCTCCTCTCGTAATTCGTTGATGAGTGTATTCGCTTTTTCAGGAGTCATTGCAGCATACACTACATCATTTACTGTGCAGACCGGAGCAAGACCACATGCACCTAGACAAGAAACTGTTTCAACAGTAAACAACATATCATCCGTAGTTGGTTTTTTCTCGGAAAGCCCTAAAACCTTACGGAATTCTTCCAATATAGGAATTGACTTTCTTACATGACAAGCGGTACCGTCACATACTTTAATTACATACTTACCCTTTGGTTCTAATGAAAAATTTTCATAAAATGTTGCCACACCATAAACCTTTGCCTCGCTAATTTTAAGAGCGTTCGCGATATAGCTAAGTACTTCTTCCGGGAGATATCTATATTCTTTTTGTACTTCTTGCATTACAGCTATGACATGAGATTTATTGTAATCATGTGCCTGTAGTATGCTATCAATTTTTTTCATTTCTTCTTGCCCCAGCATAAGTAACTCCTTTCTTCTGAAAAAAATATTGGAATCTTAAAGATTGATATATTTTTATCAATATGTAATATGCTACCATGAAATGTCAATATTTTCAAGTGTGTTACTGTAAAAAAGAAAACAAATTTTGTGCTTATAATGAAATGTTTTGTAGATAAATAATAATGAATGAATTGAAAAAAGGGAATTGTAGAAAGTATATTTGAATTATCAGAATTTTAATTTAAAAATACATTGATAAAAAGATAACAATTCTATTTATGAACACTTGTCAATAAATTGAGTGAAAATGAAAGTATTTACAAATATTTAAAGAGATTAAAAATAAGTTATAGAAGTTAAAAAAGAAGAACTTATTTCGTAAGTTCTTCTTTTTGTCTTTGATAATCCTATGGGTTAATGAATGTTTAATGATGCATATGTATATCATATTTACTGTAAGTGTTTACGGTATCATAGATATTTCGATCATCTACTGTACTTAATAATTTCTGACGATTGGCAGCTGCAATTCTTCCAGTCAATACACTACCAGGTCCATTTACACAGCCACCTTCACAGGACATGCCCTCCATGAAGTCTTCTGGTAATTTACCTACTTTCATCATCATTAAAGCTTTTTTACATTCAACGGCACCATTACAACCTTTTACTTTTATATTAGCATCTACATTTTTTTCTTGTAGCGCACGTATAACAGAGGCAGTAACACCACCTGCAATAGCAAAATTCTTAGCATAAATACTACCTTGCTGGATATTGCTATCTTCAGATTTAAGTTCAACATTTTTAGCGCGGAACATTGCATAGAGTTCATCAAATGTTAATGCATAGTCAGCACTACCTTCGTTAGCGTTGTCTAGGACTTCGCCTTTTTTCGCAATACATGGACCAATAAAAACGGTAATAGCATCTGGGTGCATTGCTTTTACTATTTTTGCAGTTGCGTGCATTGGGGATATGGTTGTAGATATATTATCTACTAAGGTAGGAAAATGTTTTTTTATCATATTAACAAAAGCTGGACAGCAGGAAGTTGTTTTTTTCTGACCTTCTTTATATGCTTCTGCCCATTCTTCGGCTTCGGAGGCAGCAGTAAAGTCTGCGCCCATTGCTACTTCATACATTCCATCAAAACCAAGTTCCTTGATAGCATTTGCGATTACACTAATGGTAGCAGTTGGACCAAATTGGCCTTCAATTGCAGGTGCAACCATTGCATATACTGGAACGTCTGAGTGTAGTAAGTTGATTACATCGACCATGAAGGAACGATCGGATATTGCACCAAATGGACAGTTCTTAATGCAGTTACCACAATTAATACACTTCTCTTCATCGATAACAACAATACTATTTTCATCCATGGAAATCGCATCTACTGGGCAGCTTTTTTTACATGGACGGACTAAATCAGCAATGGCATTGTATGGACAGGCCTGTGCACATTTAGAACACTCTTTACACTTTGTAGGGTCGATATGCGCACGATCACGTAGCATTGATATAGCACCAAAGTTACATGAGTTCTGACAATATTTACCCATACATTTTTGGCAATTGTCCGTAACAGTAAAACGAGTGATTGGACATTCTTCACATGCAGAAGGAATTACTTGTACAATACTTTTGTTTTCTGTATAAACTGGTGACAATCCTTGAGCAAGACGAATTCTTTGTCGAATTATTTCTCGCTCCTTATAAATACAACATCTAAAATTGGCATGTGGACCTTGTATCATTTCATAAGGAAGAGCCTCTTGCTTTTCTTCGAGTTCTTTATTGAACGCAAGTTTTGCGACTTCATAAAGTACTTCGTGTTTAATGGTTCCGATATCATTGTTTACTTGTAACATAAAAATCCTTACCTTTCTTGGCGGAACACATCATTTGTGATGTTAAAGAGCCATATATATTTATATTAAAGGTTTGCGTTTAAGTGTTGGGGAACGACTTACACAGGCATAACCTATAATATGCAACAAGTATTAGGGGCTTTCTAAATATAGCGATAGTATCAACTACATTTAAATGCCCCTTATAATTATTGAAAGGATATTCCAAGTCAATAGATATTCGGTACTATTATATCATAAAATAAACAATACTTCAAAGAAATTAAAAATAAGAAATAAAAACGTTTTTTCCCATTTTTCTAAGTATATCTGCAATTTGGCTGACCAGATTCATTCGTATACTTAAATCAAAGGGTAGATTAGGATTTTGATGAGCCTCATTGATTGTCCGTCCTACAAACATATGTAACTCCGTACAATCTTCAATCATCATTTTTGCAATTAAAGAACCACCGTTTTCCTTATCAAGCTCTAAGAAAAACTCTTCATTAACATCCTCTTCTATATAATGCTTTAATAATTGTAATGTTCTGGTAAGAGTTAAGACACCTTCGGTCACTAAGTCGATACCTTCAATGCTTGCGATGGGTGGTAGGTGTATATCGGTATAATTTAATGAGGTTTTTATAGGCTTTTCTATGATTCTGGAAACAATATTTGCGGAGGTTCCACCACTTATAATCCGTTTGGCGTTTCCAGATAAGAATGCTTGTACCACTTCTTCATCCTTTTCTTTTTCCAGTGGGGGACCAGTAAACAAATGGACAACTTTCGAATCAATGATTCTCGCAACAGCAATGGTAGTATCATCTCCTGGGGAGTGCATATATAGCTCGTCGCAGGCTTTTGATAAAATGGAAACTAATCGAGAGGCCGACAAAGTGGCATTCGTAGCTTCCACAGAGTAATGGGCCATATTGTCCCATGTCCATCCAAAATTCAATGCTTTTCCTACACCTGCGTGTATTACCCCATCGCTCATTAGGATAAAGCAGTCGTTCATTTTAACTTGGAAGCGATATTCTCGAATTTTTCTACCCTCTATGATCCGTTCTTTGTAAGGAATATTATATAAGGCTTTGTCTCTTATGATGACACAGGCTGGGTTATCAAATTCAACCAAATAAGCTTCTCCATTATTAAAAATCTGTAGTATGCTAAACGTAGAGTATGCAACTTCTCGAACTTTACAAACAGGTAAGGTCTTTACTATTGTTTGTACGCATTCTTCAAGTTCAGCACCATTTAAGAACATAGTGCCAAGGATTTTGGATGTCAGTGTAGCTAAAATATTTGCCTTTACACCACTTCCCATGCCGTCCGCCAAAATAATTATATTTGAATCTTTTGTTTTTAAAATTTCAACTTTATCTCCACATAGCTCTTCGTTATGCTTATTTAAACTCTTGTAGGAGACATCAATAGTAACATTCATTTGGCCTTCCTCCTATTATCTAGCATCCGTTCTTCCGTCATTTAATATGGTATCTCTAAGTTTTGTTAAGGTAACCTTTGTCTCAGCGGTTGTTTCACCCAGTAAACCAGCGATTTCTTGCGCCACCAACATCTGCTTATCAATTACTTTTTGTGCCATCTCAATGGTTTCAATTTTTACTTTATAGGCCTGTTTTATTTGCTCTTCTTCATAGGAAATATCTTGAAAGATTCCTAGTACACAGTTATGTTCTGCCATGTATACAATGGTTTGTAAGGTGTAGAAATTATTTTCATAAGTAACCTTTTTACCTAAAATATTAGTATGGGTATCTAGAACATACTGAAAATCACTATGATCAATAAATTCATATAAATACATATTTATTGCTTTGCTGCGAGGGGTCTTATAATGTTTTTCTGCCGCTCTAGAAAACTCTAATATTCGCATTTCTGCATCGATAATTATAATAATATTTGGTGTATTATCTAAAACAATATTAGACATGGATTTTGCTCTTTCATGCATGTATGGAATACACATATTTAACTCGGCCTTTCCTTGATATACTGCAATTGCTTTTTCACGGCAGGAGGAATAACCACAGGCTCCGCAGTTTAATAAATGTTCTTTTTTGGTCTTTCCTATCTTACGCAATATAGAAGCTATTTGTGCTTCACTTGGCATTGGATCTCTTGGCGAATGATCATAAAAATATTTATATAAAGGAAGGGTTTCATTGATAAAATAGGACGCATCATCCACAGGATGTTTTGGAATAGTTTCTTCCATATCAAGCTTGACTTTAAATCTTGAAATACATGCCCGATCAATGGCGGGCCCTTTTATGCATCCACCGTTACAAATATTCGCTTCAATAAAGCATCCACTTACTTCTCCTTTTTCCATGCTTTCAAATAAATCAATGCAGTTTTTAATTCCATGGACGTAAAATTTACGATATTTATTCGCTGTATCACATTTTGATGCTATTACAGAGGATAATACACCGCTACTAATAGGATAGAGCCGATTGACTTCAGGATTAGGAT
Source organism: uncultured Clostridium sp. (assembly GCA_905192625.1). Taxonomy (GTDB): domain Bacteria; phylum Bacillota; class Clostridia; order Lachnospirales; family Lachnospiraceae; genus Lachnoclostridium. The sequence continues at coordinate 5,436 of CAJJLI010000168.1, forward strand.
TGCTAGGTTGTTCTTCTTCTAGTTCTGTTAGATTTATATTTTCTTCGTGCAACCATTCTTCGAATTCTTTGAAATTTATGACGGCATCTACGATACCTTTGGTACGCTCATCACATTCAGCCTCTCTTTTTTTCGATATACAAGGACCTAAGAATACTATTTTAACGTCGTCCCCATATTGCTTTCTTAGTAGCATACCATGAGCAATCATTGGTGACACAACAGGAGCCATATATCTTGTTAGGCTCGGATAATAGATCTCAATTAAGTCATTTACACTAGGGCAGCAAGTAGTTATGATGTTTTCCATCTTTGCTTCTTTGATTCGGCGTAAATAATCTCTGGTTAGGTAAGCAGCCCCCGCAGCAGTTTCGT
>CAJJLI010000169.1 GCA_905192625.1 uncultured Clostridium sp.
CTGCGCGTGCAGGTAAAAAGGGGATAGTATAAAACTGTCATAATAAACTTAATCAAATTATGAACGAGGTACCTTATGGATCTGTATAGTTTTTTCTTACTATTTCCCAGTATTTTCATGCTGCACGAACTGGAGGAGATACTTCTGTTTCCTCGCTTTATGGGTCGAAACCCGCAACTACAACGACGACTTTTATCGGGGACGTTTACAACTTTCAGAATTAATGCAATCATCTATCAGGAATTTGTACTCTTGTTGATTATACTGGGATTAAGTATATATTTTGAAAGATTCGATTTTTATATTACCATTATCATAGCGTACGTATACCATGTAATTGGACATATATTCCAAAGTATTTTTCTGCGACAGTATATCCCGGGTGTCTTCAGCGGTATTATCACAGCCGGATATTGCACATATCAGATATATGATGCGGTGTCGGCAAACTATATGCTATTAGCCTATTCGTTCCTAACATTACTGATTATCTTTGTAAATATCGCCATGAGCTTTAAAATTCTTCAAAGGCTATAACATGACTGATTATTTTGGTAATAATTAACTATACTACTAATTAATAACTGATGTTTGATGTATAAAAGTACGTCCTACTATTAGAGCAAATTATCTCTGATAGTAGGACGTCCTTTTTTATGTAAGTATTTTAAAGTATAGTTGATTAGTATCCCTATGGGGGCATAATCACAATTTAATAGAAATTTATATAGGAGCTATGCAATTTTCGCTTTCAAATCTATAACGTGTTTACATGCAGTACAGCCAGGGCAGTCGCAGAATTCAGCGCCTTTTGCCTTAATGTCTTTAGCGTGTTGCAATAACTGTGCGGCTACTTCGGCACCGAGCATTTGTTTTGCTAGATCGGAGCCTGCAAAGCCGATTGTTTCGTCGATGAGTGCAATGTTTTGCTCCGCAACGGATACGAGTTGTTTTGTAAATTCTTCTTGCTCAGGTTTGCCTTCTGCATTGATCCAAGATTGAGCGAATTCTTTTAATGTTGGATTGCTTGTAGGTGCATCTAATAAAGCTTGTACGAGTTGTGTTAATTGTGCGTGTGTCATGATAGTCTCCTCTATAACTACTAACTATATAGGACAGGTTATAATCTACCAACTATATGGAACAGCGTGCTAATCAGTATTATATGAGCACATATTCCTTTTGTTGAGTTCATTATAGCACCTACGATTATTTTGAATAGTAGGATAATTTATGATAGATACTATCAAATATGATAGATTTGTGATAAATGCAGGTGAAAAATTTTGATTTAATTTATGAATAAATGAAGACTGCTGTTTTAAATAGCTGAAAAATTAATTATACTTTTATAAAATAATTTGAACGAGGGGATTCATCTAATATATATCGTGATAAGGCTATGTTATACTAAATGAATTTGTTTAACTCGGATGTCCAATCTTTAGGTAGTTTCATTTTACGAGTAACTTCAGAATAAAGATTCGAAGGTAATTCATTTTCTAGTCTGTTTAGTTCATCAAATATACGACGTAGCAATTGTTTATAGTCTTTTTTTGATAGGAATAAGCGGAGTAGTAAGATGATATCAAAAACTCCACCTTGGAATGCTGGTGTCGTGATACTTATATAAAAGAAGCTAGTTTGAATGGGTTTGCCATCCTTATTTTTAGCATAGTAGTCATAGAGTCGATCTTCATGTGCACAAACATTGCGAAATGCTTTTATACAGTTTATTGCACTCATAAAATCTTTTAAATAATTTTGAAGAGTGATTTTAGTTGCGGCTACATTGCAGTTGTTTTTGAATTCATAGAGTACTGATTTTAAAATTTCGATTTGGGTGGGCTCTTTTAGATTATAAAAAAGGTTACATGTTTGCCCCAGAGTAAGCTTAGTTATCAGTACCCATAGGGGAAGTTCTTTATGTTCATTAAAGTAGTGGTAAAATGGTCCTGACTTAGTGTTGGAGTCAGTGTTTTGCTTAGTTACCGATGATAGCGTTGCAATTAGTGAAGTCGTTTGCTGGTGGTTAGTATCTCTATAATTATTGATATTAAAATAGCTGAATGCTTCTTTTGGATGTTCTGAGGAGAATTGATAGGCAATTTTGGATTTTATAGAGTTTTCTGTCATAAGAATATACTTCATAAGAATATTCCTTAAGTTTCTATCGAATTCATATAGGGCATATATTTGTTCAAAAGTAGTTCCATTTTTATAGTAATCATCTTGCCGTTTCTTGCTTTCGACTGTATCTAAAAATATATGTTTGTAACCATTAATTAATTGGTAGTAGTTTTCTCTAATTAATATGGCCTTTGCTTTACTGCCATTAGTAATAAGAATGTTACGCTTACGGAGCATTTTTAGTTGCTGATTATGAGTTTGGAATGGTTTTGCCATAAAGTTCATCCCCCAATAAAAAAAGAGGCGAAGTAATCCGCAGATTGCTTCGCCTCCGTAATGTTCCCTCAGGTTCATTACTAACTCTTTGTATAGTTACTATAACAAATATTGCAATCTGTTGTCAATGTATGTTGTAATCCCTAATTAAAGTGCTGATATCTTATTTGTATTATACTACAAACATATGTACTTTTCTAAGAAAAGGGCTGGTCTGGTGGTATTTTTACGAACTTTAATGGTAAAATTTAAATATTAAGTAAACTATTCTTATTTTTATATGATTAGTGGTCATTTTAAAAAGTTCTGAATAAACGTTAGTAGTTTTTTATGCTGTTATATATATGTACGGAGGTACCATGAGTTTGAGTAGTCGTGTAAATGAAAAGGCGTCCCTTATTTGGGCGATTGCAGATAAATTAACAGGCGTATATAAACCACACGAATATGGCGAGGTAATATTACCGCTTACAGTTTTAAGACGTTTTGACTGTATTTTAGCAGATACAAAACCTGCTGTGCTTGATACATATAATAAATTAAAAGATCAGAATTTAGATTTATTAGATGGTTTGTTGTATGAAGTAGCCGGTCATAAATTCTATAACATCAGTAAGTACACATTTAAGACCTTGCTTGATGACCCTGATAATATTGAAAGTAATTTCAGAGATTATATAAATGGTTTTTCTGATAATGTGCAAGATATCATTAGAAAGTTCAAATTTGATAATCATATTACAACAATGGCAGATAAGCATATTTTGTATATGGTAATAAAAGAATTTACGACTGATAAGGCTAATTTGCATCCGGATCATATTAGTAATCTTGAAATGGGTTATGTATTTGAAGAGATTATCCGTCGATTTTCAGAAGCTCACAACGAAGATGCGGGTCAGCATTATACCCCTCGTGAGGTAATTCGTTTAATGGTTAATATTCTCTTCCATGATGATAATGCGGTGTTAAGTGGACAAAACGTAGCCCGTATCATTTATGATTGTGCTTGTGGTACTGGTGGGATGCTTTCAGTAGCAGAAGAATATCTTGCGAATTTGAATAGCACATCTAAACTGATTTCATTTGGCCAAGAATTGAATGATCAGACCTTTGCGATTTGTAAGGCAGATATGCTCATTAAAGGCAATGATGCTGAGCGCATTAAAAGTGGGAATACACTATCTGATGATCAATTTTCAGGTGAAACTTTTGACTATATTATTTCTAATCCGCCATTTGGCCGAGAATGGAAGAACGAAGAAGCTATTGTTAAAAACGAAGCTAAATTAGGCTTTGATGGCCGATTTGGCCCTGGGTTGCCATCAACAGCAGATGGACAAATGCTATTTTTAGAAAATGCTATTAAAAAGATGAACCCTCATGGTTCTCGCATTGCGATTATTCATAATGGATCACCATTATTTACCGGTGATGCAGGTAGTGGCCCATCAGAAATTAGACGATATATTCTGGAAAATGATCTATTGGAAGCCATCATTGCCTTACCAAATGATATTTTCTATAACACTGGAATTACAACCTATATCTGGGTGCTTTCAAATAAGAAAGCTGGTACACTTCGAGAAGGTAAGGTACAACTCATTAATGCTAATGATTTATATGAAAAACGACGTAAGTCATTAGGTAATAAACGAAATGATATTCCTGAAAGTGCTATTCAAGAAATCACAAAGATATATGGTGAGTTTAGAGAAACTGAAATCAGTAAAATCTTTGATAATGAAGACTTTGGGTATACAAAAATCACGGTTGAACGACCAGTACTTGATGAAGCTGGCAAACCTGTATTGGTAAAAGGTAAGCCAGAAGTTGATACGAAACGTCGGGATACTGAAATCGTACCTCTTAAAGAAGATATAGAAACATATTTTGAACGTGAGGTACTACCTTTTGCTCCAGATGCATGGATTGATACCAAGAAGAATAAAATTGGTTATGAAATTCCGTTTACACGGCATTTTTACAAATATGTAGCGCCACGTTCAACTGATGAAATTATGGCTGAGATTAAGGCTTTTGAAAGTGATTTGGATCAAGCCTTGGATGAGGTATTTAAATAATGCGAGAATTGAAAACTACTGATATTGAATGGCTGGGTGATATACCTGTAAATTGGGATATCCATAGTTTAAAAAGAGTATTATCAAACCCAATTACAGATGGACCACATGAAACGCCCATTCTATATGATGAGGGTATTCCATTTGTTTCGGCTGAGTCAGTTAAGGGTGGAGTTATTAACCTTAATTATAAACGTGGTTATATCTCATTGGAGGATCATGAAAGATTTCAAAGGAAGGTATCCCCAAAAAAGGGGGATATATTTATTGTAAAATCGGGTGCTACAACTGGAAATGTAGGTCTCGTTATTACTGATCAAGTATTTGATATTTGGTCACCTTTGGCTTTAGTGCGTGGTGACTCGAGTATTGTGGAACAAGAGTTTTTGTATTATCAATTACTTTCTAATCTTTTTAGAGTACAGGTGGAGCAAGGATGGTCATATGGAACACAGCAAAATATTAGTATGAAGGCTCTGGGAAATATTAAGGTTCTGGTTCCACCACTTGAGGAACAAAAAATTATTATTAAATATCTTCATAATAAATGTACTCAAATTGATACTATTATAGCTAAAGAGCAATCTGTTATTGAAAAGCTGCAAGAATATAGACAGTCTATTATAACGGAGACTGTTACAAGAGGATTAGATTCAACTGTAAATATGATTCCTAGTGGCGTCGAATGGATTAATAGTATTCCTCTAAATTGGAAGATTATAAGACTTACTAAGTCATTTGAATTTTTTAAAGGCCTAAACATTAAAAAAACTGATTTAGTAGATAGTGGTGCCGGTGTTGTTAGTTATGGACAAGTTCATGCTAAAAATAATAACGGTTATTCGCTTCAAGATGACTTAATTCGTTATGTAGCTGAAAAACTAATTGATGAAAAATCACTATTACAAGAAGGAGATTTTGTGTTTGCTGATACATCTGAAGATCTTGAGGGTGTAGGTAATTGTATTCATATAGATTCTTCAAACGAATTATACGCAGGTTATCATACTTTAGTTGCGCGCTGTTCAGATGAAAGTATATGTACAAAGTATTTAGCATTTCTGTTTTTGACAGATATTTGGCGTAGTCAATTGCGGAAGAATGCGAATGGAACGAAAGTGTATAGTATTACACAAAAGATGTTCAAGGCTGTATCTTGTTTAGTACCTCCTATTGAAGAACAGTTAAAAATAGTTGCATATCTAGAGCAAAAATGTGACTTTATTGATAAAGTAATTTCTCATAAGCTGACTATTATTGATACTCTTATTGAATATAAGAAATCCTTAATTTACGAAGTAGTAACTGGTAAAAAG
>CAJJLI010000170.1 GCA_905192625.1 uncultured Clostridium sp.
AAAAATATTATTAGAGACTTTACCGAATAACGAAATTAGATCAGAACAGCTTTTTCCTGTATTATATATCTACAAAGAAGAGTATGAGACAGCAGCAAAGTTATCTCAGCAATATCTTTTATCAGAAATTCAACAAGTTCTGACTGCAATCATGAATTTATGGAATATTTCTAGTAGGTTAAACCAATATGAAAAAGCACTATTATATGCGAAAGAGTATTATGAATTGGAACATAAATTTTCACTATACAACGGTAATGGGGCATTTATGCTAGTTGGGTCTTACTTACATTTAAATGATAAAGAGCAAGCATTAATTTGGTTCGAAAGTTATATTAATGATATTCTAATGACCTCAAACAATCTGAAGGAATCTATTTACTGGGATTATATAAAAAGTGATGCGGTTGCTGTTCTGGAAAAGAAAGTAGAGTTACAAAAGATTGTTTTAAAATCTATTAATGTGGATCCAAGTTATGATGTACTACGTAATGAACAGAAATTCATCGAACAGATTGAAAAACTTAAAAAGCATATTGAAAGCTTTTAGCAATTAATTTACAGCTGAAGGTTGTATTGGACAAGTTGTAGATCAATAAAATTGTTAAGCTATAGAACAATAGCTATATGTAGAAAATATAATTAAGGAATTATAAAAAAAATCACGTTAAACGAAATTAGTTTAGTGTAACGTGATTTTTTTATTTTAGATTTTTAGAGTTATGTTAACTACCAATCGCAACCAGATTCTAATATTTTAACGAATGATTCTAATCCTGCCAAATCTTCTTCATCGAAGCGATTTTTTATTGGACTATCGATATCAAGGACACCAACAATCTCATTCCCATTACGAATCGGTATAACAATCTCAGAATTGGAAGCGGAATCACATGCGATATGCCCTGGGAATTCATGTACGTCAGGCACTAATTGTGAGCGATTTTCTGAAACTGCTGTACCGCAAACACCACGTCCTACTGGTATACGAATGCAAGCTGTCTTTCCTTGAAATGGACCAAGTAGTAGATAACCATCGGTCATTAGATAAAAACCAACCCAGTTGATGTTTGTTAGCGCACCATTTAATAAGGCAGATGCATTCGCTAAATTAGGGATTATATGTGATTCACCCTCTATTAATGATTTTAGCTGTTCACATAATAATAGATACATTTTATTTTTTTCTGCTGGATATAAAGTATTAATTTCAGTCATTTATTCTTTTGTCCTTTCTTATATTACAGATGCTCCAAAAGGCATCAGTGATAATTTCGCTATTTTAAAGCATTGTAAACCAAATGGTATTCCGATTATAGTAACACAAAAAATACATCCAAGAACTACAGATTCTATTGCAAGTCCAATTCCCCCAAAAATTAACCACAAAATGTTCAATAGAAAGCTTCCTGGTCCGCCACCATAGCGTACCTCTTTACCAAATGGGAAAAAAGCTAGCCCAGCTAATTTAAAACATTGAACCCCAACGGGAATACCAACAATTGTAATACACCAGATAAGTCCTACGAATAGCCAACTTAGCCCCATAACAAATCCACCAAAAATAAACCAGATTAAATTACCTAAACATCCCATAATATCAACTCCTTTTGTTTTATATATCATTGTATTCGAAGTTCTGATATTTGTTTTTATATTAGCTTCTTAGCACAATACTTATAAATTACAGTATACGTATTTAACAAAAAGTGTCAATGTAATTTAATGTATGCTATAGTAAATAAAAGCCATTATTGAAATGAAAAAACTTTTGAACATGGGGAGGTTTGTTATGCGATTTGGAATGCCTACGTTAATTGAAACAAAAGATTTGGAGGAATGTGTAGCTTTATGTAAGCACTTAAGACTAAATTTTATTGAGTTAAATATGAATATGCCACAATATCAAATAAATCAGATTGATGTTAATAAAATTAATGAGATTCGTAAAAGAGAAGATATCTTTTTTACAATCCATCTTGATGAAAATTTAAATGTTGCGGATTTTAATCCGTTCGTCGCAAAGGCATATTTGGATACTGTTAAATTAACGATTCAACTTGCAAAGGAAATTGAGGCTCCAATTCTAAATATGCATATGTCAGAAGGCGTTTATTTTACGCTACCTGAAAATAAAGTGTATTTATTTGAGCGATACAATGAATCGTATATGAGTAATTTATTTGAGTTTAGAATTATGTGCGAGAAAGAAATTAACCACGCAAACATAAAAATTTGTATTGAAAATACAGATGGATATAAAGAATTTGTAAAATCAGGAATTGAATATTTACTAGAAAGTCCTGTATTCGCACTAACATATGATGTGGGGCATGACCATTGTATTGGGTATAAGGATAAGGAATTTATAAAAAATCATAAGAAACGATTAGTACATATGCATCTACATGATGCTTTAGAAAAGAAAAATCATCTACCATTAGGAGAAGGTGATGTTAATATCCGTGAGAAATTAAATTTAGCGAAAGAATGTGACTGTAATGTGGTGCTTGAAACCAAAACAATTCAAGGCTTGGAACGATCGGCAACCAGATTATTAATATAGTTAAAATATTAATTTTTTTCAACACTATTTTAATTTAAATATTTATAAAAAAGAAGTACGAATTAAAAACAAAAATAATGAAAAAGTAAAATTCCCCGCACATTTAGCATGGAAGAACAGTTATATATAGTGAAAGGAGGTTTTTTCGTGTCTTATGAGCTTAAAGACCAGTACGATAAGATATATAAATATTGCTATTTTAAAGTTAAGAATTCACAGGTTGCTGAGGATTTGACACAAGAAACCTTTCTTAAATTTTTTAGCCAACATTCCTATATTAATAGAGGAAAACAGCTCGCATATTTATATACGATAGCGAAAAATCTGTACATTGATACATATAAAAACCCCGAAATATTATCCTTAGATGATGATTTAATTTTAGATACTCCATTTGAAAATTTTGAAACAGGTTTTATTGTAAGACAAGCTATTTTAACTTTGTCAGATGAGTTACAAGAAATTGTTTTCTTGCGGTTTGTGAATGACCTCTCAATTATGGAAATCAGCAGTATTATAGGTATCTCGAGGTTTCGTGTGTATCGAAGATTAAATAATGCACTAAAAGAATTAAAACTTATTTTAAGAGAGGAGGATTTTATTGAATAAAAAGTTGAAAATGCAAGTAAAATCAGCATTTCAGGCACCATTGCCAACAAAGAAAAATGAATTCCTTGATAATTTCAATTTTCCAAAAGCAAGATATCGTAATTTCGTAATTAGTCAAATAGGTTATATAAGGAAACGTAATTGGTTAATTTCTCTTTCTTTGGTAATGGGTGCTTTTTTATATTTCAGATATGAACATATTGAAAATCTAACTTCAGTTTTATGGGCGATATCATCTATTCTGCCATTTATAGCTTTGGTTGCTGTTTTGGAGATTTCGAGAAGTACTTCTTATCATATGTCAGAACTTGAGATGAGCTGTAAACATAGCCTTTCTGATATTGTACTGGTGCGGTTGGGTGTGTTAGGAAGTTTTAATTTTACAATATTTATCTCACTTATATTTTTATTAAGTAAATGGAGTGATTATGGTATATGGCGTATAGGAATTTATATAAGTGTTCCTTTTTTATTGACTTGCACTTTATCTTTAATCATTTTGAATCATGTAAAGATTAGAGAAACAAGCTATATTTGTGGAGGAATTAGCTGTTTGGTTAGCGTGACAAATAGTGTTTTTGTTTATCAGGCAGAAACTGTACTTACTGAAAAATATCTCATACTATGGGGAATCGTAGTATTTATCTTACTTATTGTATTGATCAGGCAGACCATGAAACTGCTTAAAAATATGGAGGAATTACAATGGAGCTTACAATTGACCGTTTGACAAAGCAGTATAAAAATAAAATTGCTGTCGATCGAATCTCTTTTTCGTTAACAGAAGGAGTCTATGGACTATTAGGTGCAAACGGAGCAGGGAAAACTACTTTAATGCGAATGCTGTGTGGAATCTTAAGTCCTACAAGTGGTGAAGTAAAATTTAATGGAATTGACGTGACAAAGGAAGAGTATCGTGACGTACTAGGTTATCTACCTCAAGAATTTGGGTATTATCCAGAGTTTACAGCAATGGAATTTTTGTGTTATATGGCAAGCCTAAAAGGATTAACCAAGCATAGGGCGAAAGAAAAATCAGAGCAGTTATTAGAACTAGTCTCCTTATCTGAAATAAAAAAGAAAAAAATCAAAACTTTTTCCGGAGGAATGAAGCAACGTCTTGGAATTGCACAAGCCATGTTAAATAATCCTAAGATTTTGATTTTAGATGAACCGACCGCAGGACTAGATCCAAAAGAAAGAGTACGTTTTCGCAATCTAATATCAAAACTTGGAGCGGATCGAATCGTTTTGTTATCAACTCACATTGTATCGGATATTGAAAATATTGCTGGGGCAATTCTTATTATGAAGGAAGGGCAGATTATTCACAAAGGTAGTTTCAAAGAGATAATAAAGGTTATAGAAGGAAAGGTATTTGAATGTATTGTTGATAGTAGCATCGTTGAAAATTTAAGTGCTATTTACCCAATCATTAATATAAGGCAAGAAAAGGATAGAACTTTTTTACGTCTAGTAAGTGATGAAAAACCTTCTGAAAATGCGGTTAATGTAAAAGCGACATTAGAAGATTTATATTTATACTATTTTAGCGAGGTTAGTGTGAAAAATTAAAATCTATTTTCACACACAAGTTTGTGCTTGTGCACCACAAACTTGTTATGCGCAAAGAACGTGCGCAAGAATGGGGATTAAAATGGGTGTTTTTTTTGATATTGTTGGTTTTGAGTATAAAAAAATTTTAAAACGGAAAAGTACGCTTGTCAGCTTAAGTATGATTTTGATCGCGATAGCATTTATCGATATTAGATCAATAACTTCTACGTCGTACAGGAATTCAGATGCTGATGTATCAATTGTTAGTGTAATGCAAAAGGATAGAAAAGTCGTCCATTCAAAAGCAGGTTTAATGGATGAAGCTCTTATCAAGGAAGCAATTGAACAGAATGCCAGGTTAATTGAAAATGAAGAGAATTATTATAAAACTGAGTATGGAAAATACATAAAAGAGGATGCAGATATAAGATATATATTGCCATATAAAAATGTAATATATCTAATAAATGGCGCATTTGAGAAGAATATTGAGAATCTTAGCACGGATGGAGTAAAGATTATAAATACTAGCAATGTACAGCCAATCGATACACTTACAGAAAAAGATTCTAAAAGCTTTTATACTCGAATAAATCAGGCTACAATCAACCATATAAATCGTTTACCGTTTTTGACCCAAGATGAAAAACAAATGCATTTTGATATGTTATCTCAAGTGAAAATTCCATATTACAATGACTATAATGATGGATATTTAAATATTTTAATGAACATGGAAGTAATTGCACTAATTTCGATGATAGCTATTTCTATATGCATTTCACCGATCTTTGCGAATGAGTATTATTTAAAAACAGATCAAATAATATTGTCTTCTAAATACGGGAAAAATAAAGTTATTAAAGCGAAACTGTTTGCAGGAATTACATTTACAGTAGGGGTCAGTGCTATAACAATGTGTGTGTTTTTGCTATCTATATTGTTGATACATGGTTGTAATGGAGCTAATATGGCAATTCAAACGATAGAGATATTTTCTACGTATCCATGGCTCCGACTTCTCCATTCTTGACAATTGCAAACT
>CAJJLI010000171.1 GCA_905192625.1 uncultured Clostridium sp.
CGCTAGATGAATTAGCCGTGGAGATACCAAAAGAGGGATATCAATTAGCAGATGCATTCTGGCCTGGGCCACTTACGATGATTTTTAAGAAAAGTGAGGTAGTACCTTATAGTACTACCGGAGGGCTAGATACAGTGGCAATACGTATGCCTTCAGATCCAATTGCAGCCATGTTAATTAAAGAATCAGGACTATTTTTAGCTGCGCCAAGTGCTAATTCCTCTGGAAGACCTAGTACAACCAAAGTAGAACATGTAATTGAAGACTTATCTGGAAAGATATCTATGATTATTGATGGTGGTGCAGTGGATATCGGGCTTGAATCAACCATTGTTGATTTGTCAGGGGAAAAACCAATGATATTACGTCCTGGATTCATAACGAAAGAACAGCTGTCGAATGTTATTGGTGAAGTCGAATATGATAAGGCAGTATTAAAAAGAGAAAAAAATGAAAATATTGTGGCAAAGGCACCAGGAATGAAATATAAGCACTATGCCCCAAAGGGTGAATTAACAATTTATGAAGGTGATATGTCTAACGTGATTGCTAGAATTAATCAAGAATCCAAAGTAAAAGCAGATATGGGTGAAAGCATTGGTATTTTGGCAACTGACGAGACAAAACATTGTTATCTATATGGCATAGTTAAGAGTATTGGTTCTAGAAGTGATGAAAAGGCGATTGCCTCACATTTATTTGATATATTAAGAGAGTTTGATACGCTTGGAATTTCTTATATTTATTCAGAGAGTTTTGGAGATAATAATTTAGGACAAGCGATTATGAATCGCTTGCTAAAAGCTGCAGGATATCATATTATAACAGTATAAAGAAAGTGAAAATTTCATTGCTCAATTCATTACCTTATATTAATGTATAATTAGAGAAGGAAGGTAAAAACATGGGAAAATATGAGAGGCTCATATTTGTTTGTACAGATAATACATGCCGAAGCCCTATGGCGGAAACAATATATAAAAGCCTACAAATAGGAAAAAAGATAGAAGTATTCTCAAGGGGATTGGTGGTATTATTTCCAGAGCCGATGAATCCAAAAGCAGAAATTGTTTTAAGCAACCATGACTTGCAAATGGATCACATTGCAAAACAATTTCGAAGTTATGAAGTGGATGAACATACGTTAGTGTTGACAATGTCTTTGAGTGAGAAAATCAAAGTTGAAGAAGAGTTTTTTATTAAAACAGGTGTATATACATTAAAAGAATTCGCTGGTGAAACTGGCGATTTAAGTGATCCATATGGAGGGTCATTGATCGATTACGAAGAATGCTTTGGCGAACTTTTACGTATCGTAAAAAAGGCAGCATATAAAATTGATAAAGAGAATAATGATTAACTGACAGGAGGAACAAAAATGATAGCATTAGGTTGTGATCATGGTGGCTATGAATTAATGCAAGAGGTGATTAAATATTTAGAGGAACAGAACATAGAGTATAAAAACTTTGGTACCGATTCATTGTCATCTTGCGATTATCCAGTTTATGCAAAGAAGGTTGCACATGCTGTTGCAAATAAGGAATGTGAACTAGGAATTCTTATTTGTGGAACAGGTATTGGTATTTCAATTGCCGCGAATAAAGTAAAAGGAGTGCGTGCTGCACTTTGCCATGATGTATTTAGTGCAGAAGCTACAAAACTTCACAACAATGCTAATATCTTAGCAATGGGAGGACGTGTTGTTGGTCCTGGGCTAGCGATAAAAATAGTTGATACATTTTTGAATACTCCATTCTCAAATGATGAAAGACATAATCGAAGAATTTCAATGATCGAAGAATAATTTAAATGGAAGGCTGTTGTAGATACTTTACAACAGTCTTTTTTAAATTATAGGGAAGGCCTTTTTGATGTAAAGTATTAATGTAATCCGTGTGATTTTAATAAGACAATAAAATGCGCATCTTATAGAGAAGAATATATAGTTATGCAAACGCTCGGGCGCGGAGAATGTACTTCTCATATTCTTTATTCTTCAGTTGAAAGTGCACACAAGAAGTGTAGGAATATGTAAAAAACATTCTATGAATAAAATACTAGAAAAATGGGAAAATGATATCAGTTATTAAGTTATTGCGCGGTTTATACGATATTAAAAACGATAATAAATTTTAATATTATAGACATTTAATGAAAAATATTATATTATTTTACTTAAAGGGAAATAATTAGAATAAAATGAGTGAATTCATTTCGATACGATAAAGTATCTGATTTAGAGAGGAATAGCATGCACTTTCATATATTTTAGTAGAGTTTTCAGCATGATATATAAGGAGTATGTATGAAAATAGATAAAAATATTTTTAGATCGCTGGCTTTAATTAATCAAATTGGAATTAGTATGTTAGTGCCTATATTTCTTAGTATTTACATAGGGAATAAATTAGACCAATGGTTTTTAACGAATTATCTTACCATTGTATTTTTGTTTCTTGGAATCCTTGCCGCATTTCGTAATGTTTATCATTTGACGAAAAGTTTTTATAAGAATGATAAGAGCAAAGAGGCAAAGACACCTTCTGCGAATCATCATTTAGCCGGTAGCAGTAAGAAAGATGAGAAGATTGAAGAAGCGTTTCAGAAGTGGATCAATGATCATGATAGCGATTGTGAGAATAAAGATAGCTGAAATAAGATTTCTTCATAAAGGCTATATATGATATTGTAGTATGTAAACAACTATGTAAATAACAAGGAGGTTAATATGAATCAAGAAAATATTGGTAAAAAAACACTTTCAGAACTAATAATTGGTATACTAGTAATCGCTGCAATTATAGCGATTGGTGGAGTGCTGCTTAGCCAGAATAAAGTAGCATTTATTATTGGATTGCTCGTTGGTGTAGCAGTAGCAATTATTATGTCATTTAGTATGTATCGCTCTCTTGATCGGTCACTAGAAATGGATTCTGAAAAAGCCGCAGCATATATGAAACGTTTTGTTATTTTTCGCATTATTTTAATTGTTGCTGTAATTGTCTTAGCCATTGTATTATCTCAGTATATTAGTATGATTGGCGTAATTATAGGCATACTTACTTTGAAGTTATCGGCATATCTTCAGCCGTTAACACATAAATTAATCAAATAAAACTACAAAGGAGGGTGAGAAAGTGAGACTTGGAAGCATTTTGCTTTCGGCTGGAGCTTCAAATCTAGATACTGCTACAAATGATACTGCTGTTTCGTTTGGGGTTGATGGATATCTAAAGTATCAAGTATTTGGACATGAGGTCTGGCTAACAACAACTCACATATGTTTACTGTTGATCATGGTAACTTTAATCGTATTTGCTTTTATAGCAAATCGAGCCATTAAAAAGGCAGATCCAAATAAAGTTCCTGGTCCATTTTTAAACATCATTGAGTATTTAGTAGAGACATTTGATAATATGACAAAAACGAATATGGGAAGTGAACATGGATATAAGTTCTCAAATTATATTGGGACCATATTTATTTTTATATTATTTGCTAATATCTCTGGTTTATTTGGTTTACGATCCCCGACAGCAGATTACGGGGTAACTTTAGGTTTAGGTTTGATGACATTTTGTATTATTCATTACAATGGTTTTAAGTATCAAAAAGCACAACATGTTACGAATCTATTTAAACCAATCTTTTTATCTCCAATTAACATTATCGGAGAAATTGCAACACCGATTTCATTATCATTACGTCTGTTTGGAAATGTGCTTTCAGGAACAGTAATGCTTGGATTAGTGTATGGATTACTACCAAAGGCATTATTATTAGTATGGCCGTCCGTTTTACATGGATATTTTGATGTGTTTTCAGGGGCGATTCAAACATATGTATTTTGTATGTTAACAATGGTATTTGTTTCAAATACATTTGAATAAGTTCAGAATGAATTTAAAAAGAAATATAGCTCATACAAATTGATAAAGAAATGAAAAAAAAATTATTTTATTTTAAGGAGGAATTTATATTATGTCAAATATTACAGATCAAGGTTTAGTTTTAGCGTGTTCAGCAATTGGTGCAGGGCTTGCAATGATCGCAGGTATCGGACCTGGTATCGGTCAAGGTATTGCAGCAGGTCATGGTGCAGCAGCAGTAGGTCGTAATCCTGGTGCAAAAGGTGATATTATGTCTACTATGTTATTAGGACAGGCGGTAGCAGAGACAACAGGTCTTTATGGTTTCGCGGTTGCAATTATCTTATTATTCGCAAATCCATTAATCGGAAAACTATAATAAAACATATGCATCTGAAACAAGATAAATTTAATAATTGAAGAAAGGAGACAAAACGTGGGGCTTATGTTATCAAGTCTAAATACAAAAATAGGATTTCTTGCCGTAGCAACCAATGAGGAGCCTTTAACAAATCGTATTTTTGGTCTAGATGTTCAATTAGTAGTTGATACAGTAATTCTTGCAATCAGCGTATTTGTGCTCTTTTTACTACTTTCTTATTTGTTATTTAATCCTGCAAGAGCTCTTTTACAAAAGAGAAGAGACAAAATTCAAGAAGAGATGGAACAATCCTTAAAAAATAAAGAAAAAGCAATGCAATTTAAGGAAGAATATGAGGCGAAATTAAAAAGTGCATCATTGAAAGTGGATGAGATTCTTAGTGATGGTCGTAAAAAGGCAATTGCGAAAGAAAATGAAATCGTAAATGCGGCACAAGAGGAAGCTCAAAGAATTCGTGAAAGAGCGAATCGTGAAATTGAACTTGAAAAGAATAAATTAAAAGACGAAGTAAAACAAGAAATGATATACGTTGCTTCGGCTATGGCGGGTAAAATAATCGGACAGTCAATAGATGAGAGTAAACAGAACCAATTGGTGGAAGAAACTTTAAATGAAATAGGTGATCATACATGGCAAAATTAGTGTCTTTAACATATGGAGAAGCCTTATTTGAAGTTGCTCTTGAAAAAGATACACTGGATCAAACATTTGATGAAATCAAGTTTGTAAAAGAGGCTTTGGAATGTAATAAAGAGTTTATTCAACTTTTAAACCACCCTAAAATCTCAAAAGAAGAGAAGGTAGCAGTAATAGAGAACATATTTCATAATAAAGTCTCAGAAGACGTTACTGGATTTCTTGTGATTATAGTGGAGAAAGAAAGATACGATAAGATTGATGAAATTCTTAGTTATTTTATTACTAAAGTAATGGAATATAAAAAGATAGGGGTTGCAACAATAACTTCTGCAACCGAATTAACGGAGGAACAAAAAGATAATATATTAACAAAATTGCTAGATACAACTAAGTACGTGCAATTTGAGATAGATTACAAAATAGATCCTTCTCTTATTGGCGGTATTGTAATACAAATCGGAGATCGTGTAGTGGATGGAAGTATCAAAACGAAGCTTGCGCATTTAGCAAGAAACCTTCAAAAGATACAGGTCTCTGGAGTTTAAATACCGTTTGTTTGAAGATTTTAAATATTATAGAAAGAAGGTGCAAATCATTTGAACCTAAGACCGGAAGAAATCAGTTCCGTTATCAAGGAACAGATTAAAAGATACAGTGCAAAATTAGACGTATCTGATGTTGGTACCGTAATTCAGGTTGCCGATGGTATTGCAAGAATTCATGGTTTGGATAATGCTATGCAGGGTGAGCTATTGGAATTTCCAGGCGAAAACTATGGTATGGTACTTAACCTTGAGGAAGACAATGTCGGTGCAGTATTACTTAGTGATACTGTAAATATCAACGAAGGGGATACTGTAAAAACAAC
>CAJJLI010000172.1 GCA_905192625.1 uncultured Clostridium sp.
GTAAACATTGACAGATGTTATATGATAGACCATGCATATGATCAGGTATTTAAAAGCTTTTCAAAAAAGATTCAAAAGGAATTATTAATTATAAATGATGAGATTTAGAGCAATATAATTGCAAGTTATATCAAGTTTTTAGATGAAATTCATGATATGATACAAGTAAGGAGTGATTTGATTTGTCAGTAACAACGATAGAAACAATGGTTGAATGGGTAGAGGATAATATAAAGGAGAATCCAACATTAGAGCAAATGTCGGAATATGTAGGATATTCCTCTTATTATTGTTCCTCAAAGTTTCATGAGTATGTTGGATTCACCTTCAAAGAATACATTGTAAAACGAAAGTTGAGCTTGGCTGCACTTGAAATAAAACAAACAAAACGAAGACTTTTAGATGTTGCAATGGATTATGGATTTTCATCGCAGGAAGCATTTACAAGAGCTTTTGTTAAAACAATAGGGTGTACACCAAGCCAGTACCGGAAGCAATGTTATACTTATGAAAAGAAAGCTCATAGTTAAGTAGAATCACTTAAATAAAAAAAGAAAGTTAAAGTAAAGAACAAAGGGAGCTTTTTTAAGTCACCTTTGGGTAGTATGGAGGTAAGTATGCAAGTTAAGTTAGGTAGAAATGATGTATGCTGGTGTGGTAGTGGCAAGAAATATAAGGTGTGCCATGCCGCATTTGATGATAAAATTGATAACTATAGAAGACAAGGTCACATGGTCCCATCTCACGATATCATTAAAACGAAAGAGCAAATTGATGGAATCAGAAAAAGTGGTAAGGTAAACATTGCTGTTCTTGATTATGTCGCTGAGAATATTAAAGCTGGTATGTCAACGGAAGAAGTGGATCAATTGGTTTATAATAAAACAAAAGAACTTGGCGGAATTCCAGCGCCACTGGGATTTGAAGGATTTCCAAAGAGTGTTTGTACCTCGATTAATAGTCAAGTATGCCACGGGATACCATCCGAAGATGATATTTTAAAGGATGGAGATATTGTTAATATTGACGTATCTACAATAGTAGATGGATATTATTCAGATTCTTCAAGAATGTTCTGCATAGGAAATGTAAGTGAAGAAAAACGAAAACTTGTTGAAGTAACTAAGGAGTGTATTGCACTTGGTCTTGAACAAGTAAAACCTTGGAACTTCCTTGGTGATATGGGGCAAGCAATTCATGATCACGCGAAGAAAAATGGTTACACCATTGTAAAAGAAATCGGTGGTCATGGAGTTGGTTTAGAATTTCATGAGGAACCATTTGTAAGTTTTATTACGAAAAAAGGTACTGAAATGCTAATGGTACCAGGTATGGTATTTACAATAGAGCCTATGGTAAATATGGGGACCGACCAAATCTATGTGGATGATGCCAATGATTGGACGGTATATACCGAGGATGGAATGCCATCTGCGCAATGGGAAGTGACCGTTGCAGTTACAGAGGATGGATATGAAATTTTAGCGTATTAGTACTTAAAAATTTAATAAGCTATCTATGAATTTTTATTATATAAGAGATTCATAGGTAGCTTTTTTCATTTTTATATTCTTTCAGATTTATTATATATCTATCAGAGAAGATGAAATAGAGAGGATAAATATAAATATAATTTAATTTTTATAATTAGTTTATCATGTTATAATTGGGAATAAGATTAAAATAAGAAGATGGAAGTGGGATTGTTATGGTGGATATTACTGATTATGAAAAAAAGAGGATAAATACAGAAAGTCAAGAGAATCTCTTTAGACAACAAAATAAGAGAAATTTTATAATTCCAGTACTTATTATCTTTCTTATGGCTGAATGGATTTTTTTAATGATATTATATTATAATAATTTAAAATACTATACAATATATCCGATGACATTTCGATTAACATTTGAAGATAATAATATAAAAACTATGCAAATATTCTTCTTTGTATCATTTCTATTAATATTAATATGTTTTATAATCACGTATCGTATATTTAAGAAACGTTTTAGAGAAGGCTATTATAGGTTTAAAGATAAGGAATTTAAAAAGACAATTGTTGTTATTGGTATTATTGGAATTATTCTTCTATGTTTTTGCTTGATTGAAAAATCAAGAGAAGAAAATAATAAAGGATTTGAGCAGGAAATTGCTGAGCAATATTGTTATCAGTGGTTTGAGTTGAGAAACTTAACACAAAATATAATTTGGGAGTTAGAGACAGGGGGAGGTATATTAGGTATTGTTGAAAAATACGAGGAAGAATTTAGAGAATTTTCAATTGATTATACTGAATATCTTGCAAGAGATAGTGAACACTTATTGACCTTCTTTGTTGAATTTAGAAGTTTTATGAATAATCGGATACTAAAGGAAAATGATGAAGTAGAAAGAAATGATAATTCAAATCTATTTATAGATATAGTTAAGGAAATACATCTTTTATCGGATACAATAGCTACACTAGATTACGATAAGCGTACTAATTTATTATGGGAAAATACGAAGGAAGGAAAGTTAATTCGAGAACAGATTTCGGAATTCCTTAGAAAGTTTTCTAACATTACATAAGTATTAGAGATAAAAGTGATAACAAATACTATTTTTCTTTTGAATTGTTTAAAATTAAATAAGAGGCAGTTGTAAGTAGTTACTACTGTCTCTTATTAATATGTAATTTAATTGTGATATTGTGTAGAGTTTAGTTATTAAGAATTGTTAAAAGAACAAATGATAAAAGACTGGAATTAATATGGCAGGTAGCATATTCCCTACCTTAAACTTTTTCCCGAAAGCTAAATTAATTCCTACTCCAAATATTAATATCGATCCGATGAAAGATAAATCAGAGATCAAAGCATCATTTAAAAAAGGTGCAATAAAGCGTGATAAAATAGTGATAGCTCCTTGATAAATACCCAGAGGTAGTGCAGCAAATAATGTACCGATTCCTAATGTCGCAGCAAAAACCATAGTAACAATTGCATCTAAAACAGATTTTGCATAAAGCATGGAAGGATCACCAAGCAGTCCATCATTTAAAGAACCAACAACAGCCATTGCTCCAACACAGATTACCAATGTATTCGATAGAAAGCCTTCCACAAACTGATTATTACCATTCGCTTTCACAAGCTTTTTTAAACGTTCACCAAGTCCCTCTAATCGGTCTTCAATACGGGCAATTTCACCTAGAAACGTACCTAGTAATAATGAGACTATCATAAGCATGGTCCCGCTAGTAGAAAGCTCTGAATTCATAATCTTTAACATCCCTGTAAATGCTCCGCCAGCGCCAATAAATAGAACGCAAAGACCAAGTGCTTGCATGAGTGATTCTTCAAATCTTTTTTCAAGCTTATCATTTAATAATAAGCCAATGATACCTCCAATAATAACAGCAAACACATTTGCAATGGTCCCCATGTTATTCCCTCCAAGTAATGTAGTTTTAATGTTTTTACATGTAAAAAGTTACTATGAAACTATGTATATTCCAAAATTTTATCCAATGAATATTACAAGCAGCTCCCCAATGCATAAAGCTTTGGGGAGCTGCAATTTTAGAAAGAAACATCCATTTTAAACGCTAAATTAATATCTCATTGGAATAATCTTTGTATAATCTTCAACAGAAGCATCGTTTAAGAATAATTCAATGATTTGTTTTCCAATTGGGTTTAATTCTGGTGTATTAAACTTAACAATTTCTTCTTTAAAGAAATCAACAAGCATCTTAGCACCTTCATCATAGCCTTCTGTTCCAAGTTCCTTTTGAAGTTCTGGCTGTAAGAAGGACTTTCTAATGTAGTGACCATCTATTTTAACAGAATCAAGGCTGAAACCTAATAAGGAACAACGAGATTCAATAAAATGTTCTGGTTTGAACTTTGCACTACCTCTTCTTGAAATATATTCACGTGCAATCCATTGTGGCATAAAGCCTACTTCATATGCACCAATATGCTGATTTGGTATTAATAAGTATCTAGTGTTTGTAGAATTAAGGACTTGATCTAATAATAGATTTGCTTGATCTACCATCTTGCCAGTTGCGAATGGCCAGTATGAACCAACACCTTCACTTGTTAAGCCCTTAGAAGAAATAATACTTGGGTTATTATAACCTCTTGGAGCAACCAATCTCCAAATCCAAGCTAGAGCTGGAGGAAGTACGTGGAATAAACCTAAAATACCATAGTTTGGATTTTCTTTTGTTGTTGGAGGTGTTCTAACCCCAAAGCTTCTTACATCAATCTCCACTGGTTCTTCAATGGAATTAGGAACCATATCTCTTGGAAGAATAACTCTTGGGTTTGGACAAGGTTTACCGTTTGAATCTAGTGTATGATCCCAAGGCATACATGTAGATCCTGGACATGCCTGTAAGTTAAAGAATACTAAAGGTTTCTCAGGCTGTAAGAAAATCTTTTCGTATTGAGGTACACTACCATAACCAGTAATGTTATCAAGACGAATAAACCATCCATCTTCCGCATCTTGAACGACTAGTTTATGGCTATTGTTTTGCATTCCTGGATGGCAAAGTGCCATATCGTCAGTAACTGGTAATAAATCACTATTTTCCATCAAATCGATATACGTCTTTTCTCCAGAAACAATATTTTTACCTAATACAATTCTTCCATCCATTCCCTTATGAACGGCTTCAAGCATTTCACTTTTACCACCACCAGAAGCACCTTCATGCATAATTACGATTTCATTGTCGTATGGAGTGATAACTTTAACAGTAGAAGCATGAACAGTCGTCCATTTTTCTCTTTCACCGATGTTTAGTAAAACACCATATACACCTTTTTTCGCACTTGGACCTGGATATAAGTTATATGAATATAGCTCATGAACGTCGTCAAGTCGGTTATGAACAACAATCTGCTTTCCGTTAAAACGAGTGTGTCTAAATGGAGGTGCTAAAAAGATAATTGCTTTTGGACAAAAACCATCTGGTAGATCTTTAAAGCTAATATAATACTGTAAGTCAGCGATTCCTAATGCAAAGAACGCAGCATTTGCAGGAGCTATTAAAAGAGCATCATAGCCATATTCATTTCCACCCGCTTTAAATGCTGTAAGAATTAAATCTTGTTTCTTTAACCAATCAAATGTCTCATTTCTTAAAGTATCAAATTCTTCATTATATCTGTCTGTAAATTTTGGCTTATCGGTTGGATTATGATCAGCAACCACTGTACAATCTGGGTCACGTCTTCTCATATAATCTTCTGGATAGTTAATAACAACACCATTTTTACAACGAGTTACAGTAGCTTCAAGAACACTTCCCTTGCCCTCAACATCATATTTTACTTCATGATAATTTTTTGAATCACCGAAGGAAAGCTCTACAAGCTCCTCTCTAGATTCTGGGAAAATCACACGGTTACTATTTTTGAGTATATCAAGAACATACTCAGGTAATATCATTTTGTTTAAGTTATTTTCCATATAAAACCATATTCCTTTCTCTTTGCTCTGGCAAAATTATATAAATGTTCTTCATCAATAGATAGAAGCCCACTGCCATCTTTTTAGTTTTTTAAACCTTTATCAACGTATCTATTCCTATGTAATTTACCACATAAAATATTTAATAACACGAATGAAAACGAAGGCTAAAAATAAGTATTATAATTACAATGAAATTTTCATTGCAAAATAATTGTAATTATGTTTAAAATCATTTTGTAGAATTGTATACAATTATACATTTCGCTTAGAAGTATTTTATCA
>CAJJLI010000173.1 GCA_905192625.1 uncultured Clostridium sp.
TTTTAATAAATTTCGTTAATTCTTCAAATTCAGGAAATTCTCCTCTTTTTTTCTCATAACGCTCTTCTAATGTATTTCGTATTAAAAACAAATGATGGGATAATAGCATTTTTACATCCGATTCTTTTAATAGTTTTAGCTTGCAATATTCCTCTATTTTATCAAATGAATTTTTCAGTTCTTCCAAATCACCAATCTCAATTTGAAAACAGATCATTTCAAAAAGTTTATCTATAACAATTCCTTTGCACTCTTTTAGTGCCTCAATTGTTACTGCCTCTTCATTATGAAATATAAATTGATATTCTGACAATAACCTGGCACATTCATAAGAATAATGAATATCTTCCCAATGTGCAACATCATGTCCCATACAGATAAAATACCTATGATTCAATAGCGTATTTAATTTGTGATTATTAGATAATAGCTTATGTAATAAGGCCTGATACGAGATTCCTTTTCCGATTAATACCCATTTATCATCAATTGTAATGTATTCAATGGATTCAATCCCTTTTATCATAACATCTAGCTTTTCTTTTGAGGGATATTCAATGCTTGTTTTTTCACAATCTACTTGATTACATAAAATCGCCACACAAAACTTTGAATACTCCACATTAAAACGGTAGAACTTCATTTGTTTTATTAATGCGTCTTTTTCTTTACAACATAGAACCATGCTCCTAAGTAATTCTTGAATAGCCGTTTGTTCATTCATTTCGTTTATATCTTTTAGCTTCTTTTTCTCTTCTAGTTCATTTACAATGACGCATAGATTATCCGCTAATTCATCTTCATCCACTGGTTTTAATAAATAATCCCTTACCCCCAATGAAATTGCAGTTTTTGCAAATTCAAAATCAGAAAAACCGGTAAGTATTATGAAATTACCTTTAAAACCTTTTTCTTTTGCTTGGTGGATTAACTCAAGTCCATTCATGCCAGGCATCTTTACATCAACAAGGACAAGATCTGGCTGATACTTTAATACTTTTTCGAGTCCATCTATTCCGTCAATTCCTTGTGCACATACTTCAAATTGGTAATCTTCCCAAGAAAGCAAACGCATTAAGCCTTCTCTTACAGTAGGTTCATCATCTATGATTATCATCCGATACATACAGCAAATCCTTTCCTTCAAAACAATTTGGTATGGGGTTTAGAGTGACTTTTATTTGACCTTACATAAAAAAGTACATGACATAATTATATACAAAAAATTCCTTTTTAGCAATATGTATCCGTTTTATTGCCATAGGCAAAAATTAGTGAATTTATATAATAATCTACAAACAAAGAAATAGAATTTCCATTTTTATTACCTTCCTCCTATTCTATAATAAGTTAGGAAAAGGAGGTTGTTATTTATGTATTTAGCAGATGAAAATCGTTATGATGGTATGAAATACCGTCGTTGTGGGAAAAGTGGTATCAAACTTCCTGCCCTAGCCCTTGGCTTATGGCATAACTTTGGGAGTGTAAATCGCTATGACACTATGGTTGAAATGGTAACTACTGCATTTGATTTGGGTATTACCCACTTTGACTTAGCAAATAATTATGGACCAATTCCTGGATCCGCAGAGGAGAACTTTGGAAAAATTCTTCGAAATGAACTAAAGCCATACCGCGATGAACTTCTAATTTCTACTAAGGCTGGATATTATATGTGGCCTGGACCTTATGGAGATAATGGCAGCAAGAAGTATTTAATTTCAAGCTTAGATCAAAGCTTGAAGCGTTTAGGACTTGATTACGTTGATATCTTTTATCATCATAGACCAGATAAAGAGACTCCATTGGAAGAGACAATGGGGGCATTGGATGCAATTGTTCGTTCAGGGAAGGCATTGTATGTTGGAATTTCTAATTACAGTGCGGAGGATACTCAAAAGGCAATTGAAATCTTAAATCAGCTTGGTACCCCTTTATTGATACACCAACCATCCTACTCTATGTTAAATCGTTGGGTAGAAGATGGATTGACCGATGTATTAGATAAAAATGGAGTTGGAAGCATCGTATTTAGTCCATTGGCACAAGGTCTATTAACCAATAAGTATGCAAATGGTATTCCTGCTGACTCACGTGCCGCTGATTCAAGAAGCAGATTTTTAAATGAATCTTCTGTTACAACTTCAGTGGTTGAAAAAGTGAAGCAGCTCAATGTCATTGCGAAAAATCGTGGACAATCCATGACTCAATTAGCACTTGCTTGGGTACTTCGTAAAGAACGTATTACATGTGCACTGATTGGCGCTAGCCGTCCAGAACAAATTATTGAAAATGTACATACAGTGGATAATTTAGACTTTAGTGATGAAGAACTCAATTTGATAGAGAATATTTTAAAATCAGAGTAAATACGTACAGAAATAAAATAGATACTAGATTAGGGTGTTTCATATATGAAACATCCTTTCTCTTATCAAAATTAATTTATGGACCGTAATTTATGGAATGAAATTATGGAATAAGTTTATGTAATGGAATTTGTTTAATAGAATCTATCTAATGGTATTTATCTAATAGAATGTGATGAATAGAATCTATCTAATGAAATTTATCTAACGGTATCTGATGAATAGATTTTATCTAATGAAATTTATCTAATAGAATCTGATGAATAGACTCTATCTAATGAAATCTATCTATAAAAATTTAGTCCATATCCCAATTATGAGATATGGACCTTGCTAGTATCTTATATCGTACCTAAGCTACCTAATAGCTCTGTTGCTGAACCAAAAAATGCAAATACGAAGAAGAAGGCAACTACCAACATAACTAACATCGCTCTCGCCCAGTTTTTCCTCGTTGCTGGTGTCTTAGCACCGAATGCCCACATAAATAATAATGCTAAATAAGCAATCGTACCAACCATTGGTATAAATGGTAAAAGCATTACCATAAGCCAATTACCAAATGTCATCGGTTTCTCTATTGTATTATCCTGTGTACCTGCAACACTTTGACCATTGTCTGGTTGGTAAGGATTTCCTCTGCGAGAAGCATCTCCTTGCATGTGTGCACTACCATCTTGGTCATAGTGTGAAGGAGTGTTTTGATAAACATTTGTTGTATTATTCTTAAATTCTGGATATATATTATCTACACCAGCACGGAATGAAGCTCCACAATATTCACAGAAGTTCGCTTCCTCATTGGCAATTGTTCTCCCACATGTTTTACAAATCACGTTCGGTTATCCCCCTTTTTCTATCCTAATGCCTATAAATATAAACTATAATAGTACAATTACTCTGTCATTGCATTACAAGATTATATCATGTTTTACTATAAAATCCAATGAAATATTTATTAAGAACTCATAAATTGGAATAAAACTTACACTGAATATTGAAAGACTTAGTGAAACGTTTTTTACCTTTTAAGGCAAATCATATATAGATATCTTGCCGAAAGAAAAAAGAAAGGCCATAACGAAATGGCACTGTTCTATATCACAATAAAACCTTACATCTGTTACGACCTTTCCAATTATTCTATTATGCTATAATCTTTCGTGGACATTTTTCTGCACATTTTCCACAGTTCGTACACTTATCATAATCAATTTTAGCTAGATTATCAGTAACATGTACTGCATCATATTCACACGCTTTCACACACAAGGAACAAGCGATACATCCAACGCCACACACTGCGTTAACATCTTTACCCTTATCCTTAGAATTACACATTACCAAATGCTTTGCTTTTGCTGGCACAAGTTCAATTAAGTTCTTTGGACACTCTGTTACACATTTTCCACAAGAAACACATTTTTCTTCATCAACAACAGCAACACCATTTATAACATGGATTGCATCAAATGCACATACTCGTACACAACTGCCAGCCCCTGTACATCCATAGGCACATGCTTTATCACCACCACCTGGAGTTATAGCGATTTGTTTACAATCTGCATTTCCAAAGTAATTGTATTTCTGTTCTGTTTTGTCACAGGTACCATTGCATTTTACAAACGCAACTTTACGATCTGCCTTTGTAGCTGTTTTACCCATAACTTTAGCAATCTCATCATGAATGCTAGCACTTGCAACAGGACATCCATTTACTTCTGCTTCGCCATTCGCAATCGCTTTTGCTAATCCATCACATCCAGCAAATCCACAACCACCGCAGTTATTTCCAGGTAATAATTCACGAACGATAAGTTCTCTCTCATCCACCTCAACATGGAAAACCTTTGCTGCAATTCCTAGTAAAATACCAATAACTAATCCGATCACACTAACAACAATTGCTGCTATTGCGATATCTTTTACACTAATTGCAAGAGCACCGGTTCCCGCAAGGAGATTAATATACATCGTACTCATTAAATTCCCCCCTATTCTTATAGTAATCCTGCAAATCCAAAGAATGCGATAGACATAAGCCCAGCTGTAATTAATACAATCGGTGAGCCTTGGAAGGATTTCGTAACATCATTAAACTCAATACGTTCACGAACACCTGCCATGATTACGATAGCGATTGTAAAACCTACTGCAGTACCAAATCCGTTTACAACACTTGTTACAAATCCATATTCACTTTGAACGTTTGTTAATGCTACACCAAGCACCGCACAGTTTGTTGTGATTAATGGTAAGTAAACACCAAGGGCGTTGTATAGTCCTGGACTGAACTTTTTTAGGAACATTTCTATAAACTGAACAAGCGCTGCAATAACGATAATAAATACAATTGTATTCATGTATTGCAATCCTGTTTCATCAAGTATTAAATCATAAATGATACTACACAATGCGGATGCAATCGTAATAACGAATATTACGGCACCACCCATACCAGCAGCAGTTTCTGTCTTTTTCGATACGCCAAGGAACGGACATAAGCCAAGGAATTGACTTAATACGACGTTATTAACAAGCGCAGCCCCTATGAGCACGATAAGTAATTCTTTCATTTAAATCCTTCCTCCTATTCTTGGTTACCATCTTTGGTAGTTGCATCGTTATTTTTGCTACGGATTTGTTCTGCTGCCTTCTTTTTTGCTTCAGCAGCTAATCTCGCTTTTTCTTCTTTTTCTGCCGCTAAAACCGCATGATTTTCGCTGCATACGCTTCCACTGCAGCTCCCACAATTTCCACCGCATGCAAGACGATTTTCAATCGGTGCATCTCCGTTGGTTGCTGACTTTAATTTTAATTTATTTTGAAGCGCTGTTAACATAGCAAGTACGAAGAATGCTCCAGGTGCTAGAACAAAGATTGAAAGTGGCTCGTAGCTAGCTGGTGTGATTTTTGCACCAAATATAGTACCTGCACCAAGTAACTCACGGAACAATCCAATGGATGTTAAACCAAGGGTAAAACCAAGGCCCATACCTAAACCATCAAAAATAGATGGGAATACTGGATTCTTTGAAGCATATGATTCTGCTCTACCAAGAATAATACAGTTAACTACGATTAATGGTATATAAATCCCCAATGACTCATTTAATGATGGAATGTACGCCTCTAATAAAAGTTGAACAATCGTAACAAAAGAAGCTACCACTACGATAAATGCTGGCATTCTAACCTTATCAGGAATTACTTTACGTAACATAGAAATTAACATATTACTCATAACAAGTACAACCGCCGTTGTAAGACCCATTCCTATACCATTCATGGCAGATGTTGTTACTGCCAAAGTCGGACACATACCAAGCATCAGTACAAAGGTAGGATTTTCCTTTATAATACCATT
>CAJJLI010000174.1 GCA_905192625.1 uncultured Clostridium sp.
GACAGCACTGCCAGCGCCACACCGAAGATTAGCCACTGCACCGTGGACTTCACATCTTCTTCATAAAAAAAGATTTGGATACATCTTTATTATTTTTCATAAAATCTCCAAGAAATATCATTACTATTAAGATATTACACTTTCACTTATTTGTATCTTTGTCCGAGACCATCGTATGAAATTAAATCGAGTCTTTGCCACTACACTATTCTAATTATTGGTAAATTCTCCATTTATATTCATTAAGTGATAATATAATCCACTTTGAGTATTCAGGCAAAAAAATAAGCCATAATAAGGCCCCAGTGTAAACTATAAAACGATGAATGGCATATTGTTATTATAAACTTCAAAAAAACAAAAGAAAAGACTATAATTCTTAAGATTTTCTTTATTACCTTAAGTTATAGCAACTTTCTATCAAATCCTACATTAGAAAACTGTCACAATACAAAAATCAAAGTATATGACAGTCCCCTGTAGCTACTTTTTTATGGATCTATAATTTTGTTTCATAAAGCAATCGTTCTTCTACCATTTGAATGGCATCTTTTTGATCCGCTATTACCTCTTCCATCTGATGAAGTGATTCCGACAATTCTTCTTGCTCATTGCGCATCTGTTGAAATGTAATCCCAATTTCCTCTACGAAATCCTCTTGTTTTGATATAATTTCATGCAATTTTAGTACCGGCTCCTTGCATCTTTCCCCGATTTCCGTTGCAATAGCATCAAGTTCCATACCAACCATTTCAAGTGTAGCTAGTAAATCTAAAATCTGAGACATGGATATCGCTGTATTAACATTTATTTTATCATGATGATTTATCGCTTGAAACGCATGCTTTTCTAATAAATCCTGTGAATGTTTTAATTGACTGCATACTTCCTCTATTTGTCCATAGTTACATAGGTCCCCCATAATATCCCCTTTATCATCCCTTATAATAAATTTACGAGTTCTTTAATGTTTTTTATCCCAATTAGTTGAATGCCATTTGCTTTTATACTTTCTCTGTTGACATATGGCAATATACATGTCTCATATCCCATCTTAATTGCATCAGATACGCGTTGCTCCGCCATACTTACGGCACGAACCTCACCTGTTAGCCCGACTTCACCAAAGGCAATGGTTCTATTTCCTACTGCTTTATTCTTATAGCTTGATAAGATAGCTAGTATAATCGCTAAATCTAGCGCTGGCTCATTAATTTTCATACCACCTGCAACATTGATGTAGGCATCGCAAAAAGACATTTGTATGCCTAAGCGTTTTTCAAGCACTGCCATTAACAAATTAACACGATTATAATCCGTTCCTGCTGCCGTTCTTCTTGGCATATTGAAATTTGTTTGGCAGACTAAAGCCTGAACTTCTACTAAAATTGTTCGAGTCCCCTCCATGGATGCGGCAACAACAGATCCTGGCTCATCCTCTGGCTTACCCTTTAACATATATTCTGAAGGATTACTTACTTCAACAAGTCCAACATTGCGCATTTCAAATACACCAATTTCATTTGTTGATCCAAAACGATTCTTTACTGCTCTTAAAATACGATACGATGCTGTGTTTTCTCCTTCAAAATAAAGTACCGTATCTACCATATGTTCAAGAACCCTAGGCCCTGCAACGACACCTTCCTTAGTAACATGTCCTACAATAAAAACCGTTATTCCCATACCTTTTGCAATATGCATTAAGGTTCCAGTTGTCTCGCGAACCTGACTTACACTTCCTGGCGATGCACTAATTTCCTCTTTAAACATTGTTTGAATCGAGTCAATGATAATGATTTCTGGTTTGACACGTGTAAGAACCTCTTCGATGACGTTTAGATTCGTTTCTGATAGCAATAACAAGTCGCCCCCAAAGGTGCCAAGACGTTCTGCTCTCATTTTAATTTGTCGTAACGACTCTTCCCCAGAAATGTAAAGTACCTTACTTTGCTTTTCCACCAAATTCTTACACACTTGCAATAATAATGTGGACTTTCCAATGCCTGGGTCTCCTCCAACCAATACAAGTGAGCCCTTTACAATACCTCCACCAAGAACTCGATCAAATTCATGAATCCCAGTAAGTTTTCTTGTTTCTTCATCTGTTTTAACATTGGATAGACTTTCTGGCTCTGCTTTTGCAATTCTTACACTGGTTGTAGCAGTAGCCGTTACCCTTTTTACAACTGGCTCTTCAACAAACGAATTCCAACTTTTACATCCCGGACATTGCCCAAGCCATTTTGCAGATTCAAATCCACATTCCTTACAAAAGAATATACTCTTTGCTTTTGCCATGCTAACCTCTTTCTAAATGCAACAATAGAAAGTATCTTTACGAAACTTTCTATTTCAATAATAAAAATTGCGTTTTATTTATGGTAATTCCGTAATAATAATCTATTATTGAACGAAGTACTTTATAAATAAAACGCAATCAATCTTACGTACAAACTTAACACAAATAATCAATCAGCAATTAACATTTTACAATCTTAATTGAAGCTTTTGTATCCTCATTTAACTCAACGCTAAGAATTAATTTACCACCTAAGTTTGTTTTCATCTTGCCAATGTTGGTATCATCAATAAAAATCTTATATTCCTTTTCAGGTTCAAGTTCTAAAGTGATTTGAGCATCTTCTTTTGCTTTTACAACAAATGAAACTTCTCTATCCGTAACGTTTAAGTGATATACTGCAGTTCCTGGTACAGACTCGTATACAAATAAACCATTTTTTTCAAGCTTTGTAATTTCATAAAATGATTTTACTTTATATAAATCTCCATTATGTTCAAAATCAGATACCTTTGATTTTGCCTCTAATGTATAATCTCCAAAGCTAAGCGTACCATCGCTTTCCTTGCGAATTAATTCTTCATGCATTGCCATTTTTATATCCTCCTGCTTCTATTGCAAATACGTGTACATAAAAGTTTCGTTCTTTTATGTCATTATTATATAATACTCTTTTATATTTTGCTACAAAATCTTATAAATTTCAATTTTTTTTCATCTTTTACAACAAAATTCAGTTTTTTTACTCAGTTGATTCAAAATAATCTTAGAAGCAATCATATCAATGCAATCTAAGACCTTTAATCTATTATGTATGAAAAAAGATTACCCACAAAATGTGAAACACGATACCTATTTTTTGTGAATCATCGTTTTATGAATAATCTTTTTCCTTTTCGACCACTTTTTTATCTTAACTTTTTACATTATTATATTTCATTCAACCTGTCAATCTCTAATAATCTACTTTACTTACGAGCCGCTTTATCTCATCACTCGTACGGTTAAAGATTATTCAGTTTCCACTTTTTTTGTTCTCTTTTTTCTAGTAACAAACTTAAGTGCATTTTCCTTACAATCAATTGTAACTGTATCTCCCTGACTTACTTTTCCTGCCAAGATTTCTTCCGCCAATTGATCTTCAATATGAGTTTGAATTGCACGTCTTAATGGTCTTGCTCCATATTTATTATCGTATCCTTTTTCAGATAGATAGTTTAGTGCATCTTCTGTGATTTTCAAATTTATGTCCATCTGTTGTTTGCAACGTTTCACAATTCCTTCTGACATAATAGACACGATTTTCTTAATATCATCTTTCGTCAACGCATGGAATACTATAATTTCATCAATACGATTAATAAACTCTGGTTTAAAGATGCGCTTTACTTCTTCCATAACGCCATCCTTCATACGTTTATAATCTGCAGATTCGTCCGTTGCAGTAGCAAAACCTAACCTCTTTGGTTCTACGATACTTGATGCTCCAGCATTTGAGGTCATGATAATAATTGTATTCTTAAAGCTAACTTTTCTTCCTTGTGCATCTGTAATATGTCCATCGTCAAGCACTTGTAATAAAATATTAAATACATCTGGATGTGCCTTTTCAATCTCATCAAATAAAATTACAGAGTAAGGATTTTGGCGAACTTTTTCACTTAATTGTCCACCTTCATCATATCCGACATATCCAGGAGGGGAGCCGATCATCTTAGATACACTATGCTTTTCCATGTATTCCGACATATCTACACGAATCATCGCATTCTCGTTACCAAACATCGCTTCTGCTAATGTTTTGGATAACTCTGTCTTACCAACACCCGTTGGTCCTAGGAATAAGAAGGAACCAATCGGACGATTCGGATCTTTTAGTCCTACTCTTCCTCTTCGGATTGCTTTGGCTACCGCTGTTACCGCTTCTTTTTGTCCTACAACTCTCTCATGTAATATGCTTTCCAATTTTAAGAGGCGCTCACTCTCGCCCTCTTCTAACTTTTGAACCGGTATCTTCGTCCAGCCAGATATAATATCTGCTATTTCATTTTCAGATACGATCAATTGTCTTTGTTCTCTATCTTTTTCTTCTTGGATTTTAAGCTTACTTACACTATCTCTTAATTTATCTTGTTGCTTTTTAATACTTCCTGCCTTTTCAAATGCTTCCTCTTTAATGGCAGCTTCTTTTTCCTCTTCAAGAGCAGCAATCTTTTCTTCCATTTCCTTTATTTTAGGAGATGCAATATACGTACTGAGACGTACTTTAGAAGCAGCTTCATCAATAACATCAATCGCTTTGTCTGGTAGATAACGATCGTTGATGTAACGACTGGATAGCTTAACTGCTGCAACAACTGCTTCATCTACAATTTGAACATTATGATGCGCCTCATAGCTAGTACGTAATCCTTTTAATATTTTGATTGCTTCTTCTTCACTCGGTTCTTCCACAACGACAGGTTGAAAACGTCGCTCCAATGCAGCATCTTTTTCAATATACTTACGGTATTCATTTCTAGTTGTTGCACCGATTAATTGTAGTTCACCACGTGCTAAAGATGGCTTTAAGATATTGGATGCATCAATCGCTCCTTCTGCCCCACCAGCTCCAATGATGGTATGAAGTTCATCAATAAAAAGTAATACATTTCCATCATAAATTACTTCTTGGATTACTTTTTTTATTCTCTCTTCAAATTCACCACGATATTTTGAACCCGCTACCATACCAGATAAATCAAGTGTTACAACTCTTTTATCTTTAATTGTATCCGGAACATCTCCTTCCACAATTTTTTGAGCAAGACCTTCAGCAATCGCTGTTTTACCAACCCCTGGTTCACCAACTAGACAAGGGTTATTCTTAGTTCTTCTGCTTAGGATTTGAATTACACGTTGTATTTCAACCTCACGTCCAATAACTGGATCTAGTTTTCCTTCCTTGGCATAGTCCGTTAAATTTCTACTATACTGATCCAAAGTTGGAGTCTGGGACTTTCCTTTATTCTTTCCTTTGCTCATAGCATATTCCGTCTTTGCAGAATTTATATCTACCCCAGCGGATGCTAAGGTATCCATATATAGTTTCTGGATATTTATGCCCAATGTATTTAAAAGACGTACTGCAATACAATCCGATTCCTTAATAAGTGCAATTAAAATATGTTCTGTTCCAATCATGGAAACATTCATACGTCTTGCTTCTCTACCACTTTGCTCTATAATATTCTTAGCCCTACCAGTAAAGCCGTTTGAAACAAGCGTACTAACTACAGTATTTGGTGCTATTAATTGATTTACTAATTCAAGTACTTTTTCTTCATCCACACCATTTGCTTCTAATACTTTTGATGCGACACCCTCTGCTCTTAATAAGCCTATCAGTAAATGTTCTGTACCTATATAATTGTGAGACAA
>CAJJLI010000175.1 GCA_905192625.1 uncultured Clostridium sp.
AAGCGGTTGGTGTTTATGTTCCAGGTGGAAAAGCAGCATATCCTTCCTCAGTATTAATGAATGTAATTCCCGCTAAGGTTGCAGGTGTAACAAGAATTGCTATGACAACACCGCCTTTAGAAGATGGAACAATTTACGAAGGAACACTTGTAGCAGCCCATGAAGCAGGTGTTACAGAGATCTATAAAGTGGGTGGCGCGCAGGCGATTGCAGCGCTAGCGCATGGGACTGGGAGTATAAAAAAAGTTGATAAAATTGTAGGACCAGGTAATATCTATGTTGCACTTGCTAAAAAAGCTGTATATGGTCATGTGAGCATCGATTCCATTGCAGGGCCAAGTGAAATATTAGTTCTCGCGGATGAAACAGCAAATCCTAAATTTGTTGCAGCAGATTTATTATCACAAGCAGAACATGACGAACTGGCATCCGCTATATTGGTTACGACAAGTAGAGAACTAGCAAAACAAGTAAATGAAGAAATTGAAGGTTTTATAGAAATATTATCGCGCAAAGAGATTTTAACTAAATCCATTGAAAATTACGGGTACATATTGATTGCGAAAGATATGGAAGAAGCCATTGATATAGCCAATGAGATTGCATCAGAACATCTTGAAATTGTAACGAAAGATGCTTTCCATGTAATGACAAAAATTAAGAACGCAGGTGCGATTTTTATAGGAGAATATTCTTCAGAACCTTTGGGGGATTATTTTGCTGGGCCAAACCACGTTCTTCCAACCAACGGAACAGCGAAATTCTTCTCCCCGTTGAGTGTGGATGATTTCATTAAGAAATCAAGCATAATTTCTTATTCTAAAGAAGCATTGGAGCCTGTTTATAAAGATATCGTTAAGTTTGCAACTGCAGAGGGCTTGACAGCGCATGCAAATTCTATCGCTGTTCGCTTTGAAGAAAATACGAAGTAGTAAACGCCATAGAACCTGGAGGAATCATGAGTAGAATTGCAACAATCACAAGAAAAACGGAAGAAACAGATATAACACTTGAGTTAAACCTCGATGGTAGTGGTCATGGCGAGGTTAGTACTGGGATTGGATTTTTTGATCATATGTTAAAAAGTTTTGCAAAGCATGGTTTTTTTGATCTTAAACTATTAGCCGTGGGGGATTTATTCGTAGATTCACATCACACCGTAGAGGATGTCGGTATCGTACTTGGTCAAGGGATTAAAAAAGCACTGGCTCAAAAAGAAGGAATCAAACGATACGGCTCGTTCTTATTGCCGATGGATGAGACTCTTGTATTATGTGCAATCGACTTATCAGGAAGACCTTATTTGAACTATCAAGTGGATTTAACCTGCGAGCGAATCGGAACTATGGAAGCAGAGTTAGTGAAAGAATTTTTCTATGCAATTTCTTATAGTGCTGGAATGAATTTGCATATCAAGCACATGGATGGAAGTAACAATCATCATATTGTAGAGGCAATGTTTAAAGCGTTTGCAAAAGCACTGGATGTAGCATCGAGTTATGATGAAAGGATTCAAGGAGTACTTTCAACCAAGGGAACGATTTCGGATGAGTAACAACAAAAGGAGGTAAGGGATGAAACTATATCCAGCAATTGATATCAAAAATGGGCAGTGCGTTCGATTAAAGCAAGGACAATTCGAAGATATTTTAGTATACTCTAACTCACCAGTTGGAGTTGCAAAAAAATGGGAAGATAGTGGGGCAAGCTTCATTCATTTGGTAGATTTAGATGGTGCTTTGGTAGGTCACTCTGTAAACGATGATGTGATTCGTGAAATTGCATCTACAGTAAAGATACCAATACAAGTAGGGGGCGGAATTAGGACCATAAAGGATATAGAACATAAATTAAACCTAGGTGTGACGAGAGTTATTCTTGGAACCAAAGCAGTGGAGAATCCGATGTTTATAAAAGAAGTGATTCATTGTTTTGGGGCGGATAAAATCGTAATTGGAATTGATGCAAAAAGTGGAATGGTTGCGATACAAGGCTGGGAAAAATTAAGTAATTATAATGCAGTCTAGCTGGCGATTGAAATGAAGGAATTTGGAGTGGAAACGATTATCTATACAGATATTTCAAAAGATGGAATGCTGCAAGGACCAAACATAGAGCATACAAAGGAAATGGTAGAATCAACTGGCCTTAATATAATAGCATCTGGAGGAGTATCCTCAATGATGGATTTAGAAGCGCTTAATAATATTAATGTTGAAGGTGCAGTAATTGGCAAGGCTTTGTATGAGAATCATATTGATCTAAAACAGGCAGTGTCAATCTATGAGAATTAGTCAATAGATAATAAGAAGACGATGATTGCCAGAAAATGATTAGGCAGGTGGAGGAAATATTATGACTTTTAAAAAAATAATACCCCATATCAATGCGGAAAATGAAAGAAATGAAAGTGTAATAAAAAGAGCAATTGCCTATGAAAGAAGTGGTGCAGACGAACTTTTTATATATAATTATACGATTTTAGAAGCAGAGCGGGAAGAGTTTATTCAAACAATGAAAACACTAGTAAAAACGGTTGATATTCCAGTGCTGATTGGATGCTTTGTGAATCGTTTTGAAGATATTAAAAAAGCCTTTTATACTGGTGCAACAAAAGTCGTTGTTCCGTATGCTAAAATAAAAGATGATATCGTAATAAAAGAAGCGGTGGATCGTTTTGGAACAGATAATATTGTTGTGGAATTTGACGTAAGTCCAGAAAAAAATGATGGTATACTATCTTCAGATTCTCTTGTGGATAAGATGCTTTCCTATGGAGTTACTAAAATATTGTTAAAGCATGTCAACTTAACAAAAAGTAATATGGATAAAATAGATAACATGGGATTTGATGTCTTTATTCGTGACAGTTTATTAAGAAATGATATGGAAACATTATTATCAATGAATCATGTCGTTGGAGTTTCTACGGATTTATATGAAGCTAAAAATATAATGAAGATTAAACATGTTTTAAAAGCATCAGGTATATCAACGGACACATTTGAAAGTAGCATTCCATTTTCTGAATTTAAGAAAGATGCGAATGGTTTGGTGCCAGTCATAGTGCAGGATTACAAAACAAATGAAGTTCTAATGCTTGCGTATATGGATGAACTGGCTTATAATACTACTATAGAAACAGGTAAAATGACATATCATTCAAGAAGTCGCAATGAACTTTGGATAAAAGGTGAAACAAGTGGACATCATCAGTATGTAAGAAGTTTGCAGTTGGATTGCGATAAGGATACAATTTTAGCAAAGGTTTTACAAGTGGGAGCAGCTTGCCATACCGGAAACAAAACTTGTTTTTATCGCGACTTAGTTCGTAAGGAATATGATGAAACAAATCCTTTGACGGTGTTTGAGGATGTATATAAAACAATTGCAGATCGTTTTACAAACCCAAAAGAAGGGTCCTATACCAATTACTTGTTTGATAAAGGAATAGATAAAATATTAAAAAAATGCGGTGAAGAGTCAACAGAGATTATAATTGCAGCAAAAAATCCAAATGCAGAAGAATTAAAGTATGAAATTGCAGATTATTTGTACCATTTAATGGTATTAATGGTAAACTGTAACGTTGACTGGGATGATATTACGACTGAATTATCACATCGCAGATAATGGAGGAAACAATGGAATTTTTACAAGGACTAGCCGAATATGGTATTAAATATGTAATATTTTTATGTATAGCAGTTGCAGGAGTTTTGGCAGGCAAATGGATACGTGTTAAAAAGAATGGTAAGAAAGTAGTTGATTAATGCATGTCTGTGAAAAAAGACGTTCTTAATTTTTTAGAACAAAATCGTGGAATGTATATATCTGGCGAAGAATTGGCATCAACGCTTTTAGTATCTCGTACAGCAATATGGAAATCAATAAAGCAATTAGAAGGCGAAGGGCATAAGATATTTGCAACTCCCAATAAAGGATATTGCCTATTAGAGGAAAATGATGTACTTTCCGAAGAAGGGATACGCCTAAACCTTGCTAGCGAATATAAAGAAATACCAATACATTTTGAGAAAGAAACGACATCGACCAATCAGATCGCTAAAATATCCGTGACCACTGGCGCAAAACATGGCAGTGTTTTTTTAGCAGAGAAACAAACCAGTGGAAGAGGACGACTTGGAAGACCGTTTTTATCGATGGATGGATCTGGTATTTATATGAGTGTTATATTGAAACTTAACGCAAGTGCGTCAGATGCTATCTACATAACTACAGCGGCATCTGTTGCTGTGTACCGGGCAATAAAAAAGGTAACAGACAAGGATGTACAAATAAAATGGGTCAATGACTTATATTATGAAGGGAAAAAAGTATGTGGCATTCTTACAGAAGCAGTAACTGATTTAGAAACTGGTATGATTAACAGTATTGTTTTGGGAATCGGTATAAACTTTAATGTGGAACCTAATAAGGTGCCAAAAGATTTGCAAGATATTGCAGGGGCTCTCTACCATGGTTCAACGAACAATGTAACTAGGAATCAGTTGATTGCAGAAATTCTAAATCAAGTATTTCTCTTATGTATGAATACCGATGATAGGAGCTTTATAAAAGAGTATAGAGAGCATTCAATGATCTTAGGCTCTGATATATGGGTTATAACAGGAAATCAAAAAGAGAGCGCAAAAGCAATCGATATAGATGATAATGGTGGATTGATCGTTGAATTTATGGATAAGACTAGAAGGACTCTGAATTCTGGCGAGGTTAGTATACGAAAACGAAATGAAAACAACGAAAGCAAATAAAAGCGATTTGTGAGCTGAAGGATATTTTTTAATTCTTGATTATTTCCATGTCATAATGTGCATAATAAAAGCATAAATAATAGATAGGTTATAATTATGAATTCACAATCGTGTTTTATCGAAGTTAGTAAATTATAAAAATTATCAATTCTATTATGCGAAAACATTGATAAACGTTGATACTTGAAAAAATTTACTTGCATTTAAAGATAATGAGTGCTATACTAAACCCATGAGATTATATGTAGCCTGATGAGAGTGGACGAAAGTCCACTCTTCGTTTTTGTAATTTACACAGTAATGTGTATAACAAGCGAAAGGCACGAAAGTATATAATAGTGATTACAAGGCATTTTTTTGCCAGAATAGAGGTAATATGACAAAGAGAGAAGAGTATGAATTAAAAACAGAACAATTAATCATGCCTTTGATTGAAAAGAACAATTTCGAATTGGTCGATGTTGAGTACGTAAAGGAAGCAGGAAATTGGTTCTTACGTACTTATATTGATAAAGACGGAGGCATAACGATTGATGATTGTGCATTGATTAGTAGAGCGCTAAGTGAACTACTAGATAAAAACGACTTTATTCCTGATGCATATATATTAGAAGTAAGCTCTCCTGGTCTAGGTAGACAGTTAAAAAAGGATAAGCATTTCTCACGCAGTATCGGTGAAAAAATAGAAATAAAATTATATAAAGCATTAAATAAACAAAAAGATTTTGATGGAATCTTAGTCGATTTTGATGCAGATAAATTAGTGATTGAATTAGAAAATGGTGAAAAATTAGAAATCAATAGAGCCGATATAGCTATGGTACGCTTAGCATTGGACTTTTAATGAATGGAGGAATAATTAAAAATGGAAGGGAATAAAGAGTTAATCGAAGCATTGAATCAAATAGAAAAAGAGAAGGATATCAGTAAGGAGATATTGT
>CAJJLI010000176.1 GCA_905192625.1 uncultured Clostridium sp.
GCTTTTAAATTCATTAAAATCTTCCTTTCTATCGGTGCTATTAATAAATTCATGGGTCATGAAGCACTATTCTTTTTGATCGGACAATTCACCCAAAAACAATTCATATTGAAATGACCGTGTCAATTCGGGCAAAAAAAAATCTTGTCTGAATTTCCCAGACAAGATTATATTCACATAAAATAAGGCATAGTTCTCCCCTAACCTATGTATGACATCTTTCTGGCATCTCTGTACCAAGTTTAAAAACATCTTACTTTCGACATTGTATCATACAAGTTTTGGTGAATCAATAACTATTTTTTCATTTTTATTTTATATTTGTTTATTCTTTTTTTATCATTTGAAATCACTCTTTTATTAGATGATTTTTCTAATATGTGTAGGTTATAGAAATAGTTCTCTTATAAGTTCACTGAGACTTCGTTCGAATATTCAATTAAATCCTGTTCATTAATCCAATTCAATTAATCCTGTGTATAGATTATAAAATCTACCTTTTAGCTCTAGTAATTCCTCATGTCTACCACGCTCAATAATTTCACCTTGTTCAAGTACCATAATTGCATCTGCATTTCGAACCGTTGATAATCTATGGGCAATGATAAATGTTGTTCTCTCCTTCATTAAGCGATCCATACCGCGTTCAATATGTTTCTCTGTTCTAGTATCAACAGAACTCGTCGCTTCATCCAATACAAGAATTGGTGCCTTTGAAAGTGAAGCTCTTGCAATATTAAGGAGTTGTCGCTGTCCCTGGCTAAGATTTGACCCATCGCCTTCTAATACTGTATCATATCCGTTGCTTAATCTCATAATGAAAGAATGGGCACTGGCTGTTTTTGCTGCTGCCTCAACTTCCTCATCGGTTGCATCTAAACGACCATAACGTATATTTTCACGAACCGTACCAGTAAAAAGATGTGTATCTTGTAGTACCATTGCTATATTCTTACGTAAGCTATCTTTTTTAATATTTTTAATTGGTACACCATCAATTGTAATTGAACCCGAATTAATATCATAAAAACGATTTAACAGATTGGTAATTGTAGTTTTACCAGCTCCTGTCGACCCAACAAAAGCAATCTTTTGCCCAGGGTTTGCATAAAGCGAGATGTTCTTAAGGATTGTTTTATCTTCATTGTATCCAAAGCTTACATCTTTTAAAATAACTTCGCCCTTCACATTGTTAAGTTCGACTGCACCTTCCACATCATCGGCTTCTGGTTCTTCATCCATGATTGAAAATACTCGTTCTGCACCAGCTAGGGCAGAAAATAATGTTGTAACTTGCTGTGATAATTCGTTGATTGGTCTGCTAAATTGTCTGGAATAATTTGCAAATACAGTTAAACCACCAACATCAAAGCCTCTTGTTATACATAAAACACTGCCTACGCAAACCGTCAATGTATAATTAATCTGACTTAAGTTTCCAATGACTGGACCCATAATTCCACCGAAAAACTGTGCCTTTGTCTGCTTTTCTTTTAGTTCTTTGTTAAGTACATCAAATTGTTCTAATACTTTATCTTCATGACAAAATACTTTAATTTCTTTTTGTCCAGATACATGCTCTTCTATATACCCATTCATAGCACCAAGAGCAGCTTGTTGTCCAATAAAATATTTTCTACTATGCTTTGCAAGTGTACCAGCCGCTTTTGTTAAAACAGGTAGCATCAGCAAAGTTACTAAACTAAGCCATATATTTGTATAAATCATTAAAAACAATGTGCCTATGATTGTTATAAAACCTGAGAAAATCTGTACTACTGTCGTATTTAACATTTCACCAACGGCATCCACATCATTTGTAAATCGACTCATCAATTCTCCATGACTATTGGTGTCATAAAAACGCACTGGTAATTTCTGAACTTTACAAAATAAATCATTACGAATTGTCTGCAACGATTTTTGTGAAATACCAATCATTATTCTCTGCTGCATGTATGTAGCAATTACACTTACTCCATAAATACAAGCCATAAGTATTAACTTTTTAACTAAGGAAGCTGTAGCAGATAATAAAACTGCAGCTTTATCTGTACTAACTTGGTATTCTGAAAAACTCTCTCCCAATCCATTGATAATTGGTCGTAGCATATAAGAACCAGATAAGTTTGCAACTGTAGCTAATATTACACAGCAGAATACTAATATTAATTTTAAACGATCTTGTTCAAG
Organism: uncultured Clostridium sp.; assembly: GCA_905192625.1. Taxonomy (GTDB): domain Bacteria; phylum Bacillota; class Clostridia; order Lachnospirales; family Lachnospiraceae; genus Lachnoclostridium. The sequence goes on from CAJJLI010000176.1 coordinate 2,194, forward strand.
GTATTTTAATAAGCGTTTTAGTGTCGCTTTTGTATTTTTAGGCTTTCCTCCTGGACCTTGCGCTCTTGGTCCTGGTCCAAACCCTTTCATTGCAGGTGCTTGATTGTCTTTACTCATTACCCTACCTCCTTTTCATTTTGTGAATAATAAATCTCTTGGTAAGGTACACACTCTTTCATAAGTTCCTCATGTTTGCCAATTGCAACAATCTTGCCTTCATCCATAACTATAATGTTATCCGCATCTTTCACAGAGTTGATACGTTGTGCAATAATGAATTTTGTTGTATCCTTTAGTGCCCCTTTAAAGCTTTCTCTAATCTTAGCTTCTGTTGCCGTGTCTACTGCACTTGTACTATCATCTAAAATCAATATTTTTGGCTTCTTTAATAATGCTCTAGCAATACATAAACGTTGTTTTTGTCCACCACTGACATTAACACCGCCTTGTTCTAACTGAGTTTCATACTTATCTTTAAACAAAGAAACGAATCCGTCCGCCTGTGCACTATTTGCAGCAATTTTAATATCCTCATCAGAGGCATTTTCATCGCCCCATTTTAAATTTTCCTCTATTGTTCCTGAAAATAGCACATTTTTTTGTAATACCATACCTATACTGCTTCGTAGATTTCTAAGTGAATACTCTTTTACATTAACACCATCTACTAACACTTCACCTTCATCTGCATCATAAAGCCTTGGAATTAATTGAACCAAGCTTGTTTTACCACTACCAGTAGAACCAATAATCCCAATAATCTCTCCTGGATTCGCCGTGAAATTAATATGTTCTAATACAGATGCCTCTCTGTCTTTATAATAGCGGAATGACACATTTTTAAACTCAACTTTCCCTTTTGTTACTTTTGCTTCTTTTTTTGTTGCAAATTCATCTGTTAAATCAATATTCGTATCCAATACTTCACCAATACGATTTGCACTTGCTAGGGCACGGGAACTTTGTAATAAAATCATTGCTAACATCATAAGTGACATAAGTATTTGAACAATATATGTAGTAAATGCCATCAAATCTGCAACATCCATGTCACCAACGAGAATTTGTTTTCCACCAAACCAAACAACTGCTAATGTTGTAATATTCATGGCTAACGACATCAATGGCATATTAAAAATAACTATTTTAAATGCATTCAAACCAGCATCCTTTAGTTCTCCATTTGCTTTTGCAAACTTAGCTTCCTCAAAATCACCTCTTACAAATGATTTTACTACTCGTACATTCGTTAAGCTCTCTTGAATGGTTGAGTTTACCCTATCGATTTTTGTTTGCATTTTACTAAATCTAGGATACGCAGTCTTAATAAGTATAAATAGACTAAGTGCTAAGATTGGTACAACAACACAGATAACTGCCGCCAATTCTATATTAATTGTAAATGCCATAATAATTGCACCAATTAACATACCTGGAGAACGAAGTAACATAATAAGTGCCATTCTTATTACATTTTGCAATTGTGTTATATCATTTGTTAATCTTGTTACTAGGGATCCCGTACTAAAAGTATCTATATTTGCAAAGGAAAAATCTTGTACCTTTTTAAAAATATCTTTTCTTAAAAGATAAGAAAATCCATTTGCTGCTTTTGTACTAAAGTATCCGCCACCGACACCTCCACACATCATAATCATTGTTGTTGCTATCATAACAAGCCCCATACCTAATACATAGCTGGTATTTTTAGGCACTACACCATGCTTTATAATCAGTGACATAAAATATGGTAGTAAAACTTCACCGACAACCTCAGTTAACATTAGGATTGGCCCGAGAATGAAATAGCGTATATTTGGTTTTATATACTTTGTATATCGTTTCATACTTTACCTTTTCTAAGAGTTAATACTTTGTATCCTCTTGCCTTTCTATTTTTTAATTTTATATGTTTGTACTTGTAACTATCTTGTGTTTTCAATAGCTTTATTTCACATTTACTGCTTGCTTTCATCCTCAATTGGTAATTGTATCTCGCCAAGATTCTTTTTTATACGAATCATAAAATCTTGTAACTGCAATAATTCATCTGCAGAAAAATCCTGAAACATAACTTTATCAATGGAACGAAATATGCGTATACTATCTTTTACAATCGATTCACCTTTTTGTGTTATCTCAATCTTATTAAATCGATTGTCCGTTTCATCGACTATTTTTTCAATATATCCACCTTTTTCAAGTTTTTTAAGAGACACTGCGACTGTTGCCGGCGCTACCTCCATTCCCTCTGCAATCTCTGTTTGAGACTGATTTAAATTCCTTGAGATATACATAAGTAATTGATGCTGACTCCGATACACACCTGTGTCTTGAAAACATTGTTCAACAATACGGCGGTGAGCATGATTTGCACTTTTCATTTCTTTCACAGTAGTTCTTAAAAGGTCCTCCGATTTTTCCATGATTCATTTCCTTTCCAACATCCATCATTCACACAGAAATTTTGCATACTACTTTTGACTATTCACTCACTTGGTAAGCATATATGATTCGCATTTCTTTATAGAATGATAGCCAATTTAATACTTTGATAACTAGCGATTAGATACCCGATTCCTTGTTGTACAATGATTGGTCACCTATAAATAAGTAGCTAGCTAATTATTTGAGCGATTACTTAGTTAGCTAATAATTAGCTTTATAATAGTTAGCTAGCTAATCTTTTATATTATAATACGATTACTCTAAATTTACAAGCATAAGCTTCTAAATTATAATACATTCAATTCCATTTCCCAATAAAAACAGCTCTGAAACTAGTAAGTAGCTGGTTCAAAAAGAACCCACCAAACACTTGTACAGAGCTTAAAATTTGTAGAAATACGGACTTATTTCATATTAATTTTTTAATAAATTATGCATTTTTCTGATTAATATAATTCATTAATCCTTCTGCCTTAATTATTTTTTGCATGAATTCAGGAAACGCTTGCCCCTGGAATTCCATTCCTTTGGTTTTGTTATAGATTTTTCCACTATCAAAATCAATCTCGACTTCATCCCCGGCATCAATTGCTTTTGCTGCCTCTGGACATTCTATAATAGGAAGCCCAATATTGATTGCATTACGATAAAAAATACGTGCAAAGGTCTCTGCTATAACACAGCTAATTCCAGCTGCTTTTATAGCTATCGGTGCGTGTTCTCTAGATGAACCGCAGCCAAAATTCTTGTTGGCTACCATGATATCACCAGGTTTTACACGATTAACAAAGTCTTTATCAATATCCTCCATGCATTTTTTTGCAAGTTCCTTTGGATCGGAGGAATTTAAATATCTAGCAGGAATGATAACATCCGTATCTACATTATCTCCATATTTATGAACTAATCCATACGCTTTCATGACACAATCTCCTTTACGTTACGTTCTGAAACTTTAACTAAGCCATTCCATTTACACCACTTATTTATAGATTTAATTCCTTACGTTTTTCAAATACGTAAGCATGAAATCTTCTTGTTTCTAGATTCCATTGTCATTAAATTGATTCT
>CAJJLI010000177.1 GCA_905192625.1 uncultured Clostridium sp.
AATAAAGCGCCCACTGGTCCGTTCTGTGTATAGCAGACCATCACGCTCTAGTTCGGATAAAGCTTTTTGCATTGTGTTTGGATTCACAGCTGCATCTGCGGCTAAATCTCGAACGGAGGGGATTTTTTCACCAGCTACATACTTGCCGGACAAGATATCTCGTTTGATGTGCTCAATCAATTGTAGATAAACAGGTTTATCCGAATTTAAGTCCCATGACATTGTTTCACCGCCTTTGTATTATTGTACTAAGTGCTTAATACAATAATACATTGAAAAAAATGAAAAGTCAATTAAATTTTAAAAATATTTTATTAGAGGTGGCGGATTGATTTTTGTCGATGAATAAGTTAGAGCAGCTTATGAAACGATATCAGTAAGAAGGAATAATATAAAAATAAAATAAATATTAAATCGTCGTGGGAATAGTTAAAATGTGGATTCTCTATTTATTTTATAATTTATATATGCTATACTGGATAGGTGAAATTTGAATATTCCTCGTTTTATTAGGTTTTGCTAGTATAACGATCAATAGCGTAGGAATTCTTAAGATTTTATGCTTGTTATAAAGGAGAAAATTATGAGTGATTACTATATAGTAAGTGATGTTACATTGGATTTGCCGCAGGAGATAGTAGATGATTTGGATCTTAAAATAATACCAATGGATTTTCATTTAGGAGAAACGACATATACACATTATCCAGATGAGAGAGAATTGAGTTGTGAAAAATTCTATGAGGCATTGAAGACAGGCGTTTCATCCATTACAAGTCAAATTAATCCTGTTGCATATGAAAACTTTTTAGAGCCTTTTTTAAAAGAAGGGAAAGATATATTGTATATCGCATTTTCTTCCGGCTTAAGTGGAACCTATAATACAGGTCGTATGATGACAGAAGAATTAAAAGAGAAGTATCCAGAACGCACAATACATTGCATTGATTCTTTGTGCGCATCCATTGGCGAAGGTCTTTTGGTGTATTTAGCTGGTATGGAAAAAAGAAAAGGTAAGACCATAGAAGAAGTAAAAGATTTTGTACTTGAATATAGAACAAAGTGTTGTCATTGGTTTACTGTTGAAGATTTGCACCATTTAAAACGTGGTGGTAGATTAACCTCACTTGAAGCAATGGTTGGTACAGCTTTAAAGATTTGTCCTGTTCTCAGTGTGGATAGAGAAGGAAAGTTATTGGTTGTATCTAAGGTAAGAGGTAATAAAAAAGCGCTGGATTATCTAGTGAAGCGACTTGAAGAAGATGGTATTGATACAAAAGATCAAACTGTAATTGTTGGTCATGCTGCATGTAGGGCATATGCTGAAACTGTAGCCAATACTCTATTAGAGCGTGGCTTAGTAAAAGATGTAATTATTAGTAATATCGGGCCTGTTATAGGTACTCATACAGGTGCAGGTATGTGTGCACTCACGTTTGTAGGTGAAAATTTTAAATTTTAAGCTACAAATATCATATGCTTAAATAATCACATGTTAATAGCAAAAAAGGATTAATAGTTAAAAAGGATTGCCTAGTAGCAATTTTATAAGATGTTTCATTTATAAGAACTGAAATTTCTTTAGAAAATCACCTTATGTATTTATTTGAATGGTTTATTACTATTTAAAATAAGTATCATAAGGTTTTTTAATGAGTTTCTTCTTATGGAAGACTTTTCATAAATGAATTGTTATGCTATAATCAATGAAACGTTGTGTGAAAGGCTTCGCTTTAAAATACAAAGAGAAAGGATATGTGATTTATGTATTCATTTGAAGATATTAAGGTATTTGACCCTGAGTTAGCAGATAGTATAACAAAGGAAATAGGAAGACAAAACGATCATATAGAATTGATTGCATCAGAAAACTTCGTAAGTAAAGCTGTTATGGCAGCAATGGGAAGCCCACTGACAAATAAATATGCAGAAGGATATCCAGCGAAAAGATATTATGGTGGCTGTGAATTCGTAGATATTGCTGAAAATTTAGCGATTGATAGAGCAAAGAAATTATTTGGATGTACTTATGCAAATGTACAACCACATTCTGGCGCACAGGCAAATATGGCAGTATTTTTTGCGTTGTTACAACCAGGAGATACAGTATTAGGAATGAACCTTGCACATGGTGGTCATTTAACACATGGTAGTCCTGTAAACTTCTCAGGAAATTATTTTAACATTGTTCCTTATGGTGTAAACGATGAAGGTTTCATCGATTATGATGAAGTAGAGAGAATCGCAAAAGAATGTAAACCAAAATTAATTATCGCGGGTGCATCTGCTTATGCTAGAAAGATTGATTTTAAGAGATTTCGTGAAATCGCAGATGAAGTTAACGCTTATCTTATGGTAGATATGGCACATATTGCTGGTTTAGTAGCGGCTGGATACCATGAATCTCCAATTCCTTATGCACATGTAACTACAACAACGACACATAAGACGTTAAGAGGACCAAGAGGTGGTATGATTCTTTCCAGCGAAGAATTTGCGACTGAGCATAAGTTTAATAAATCCGTATTCCCAGGAATCCAAGGTGGGCCATTGATGCATGTTATTGCTGCAAAAGCGGTATGCTTTAAGGAAGCCCTAGATCCAAGTTTTAAAGAATATGCAGGTAAAGTAGTAGAGAATGCGCAGGCGCTTGCAAAAGGTTTAATGAATCGTGGATTTAACATAGTTTCTGGAGGAACAGACAATCACTTGCTATTAGTTGATTTACAGAATATGAATATTACTGGTAAAGATGCAGAACACATTTTAGATTCTGCGAATATCACATGTAATAAAAATACAGTACCAAATGATCCAACATCACCATTTGTAACAAGTGGTATTCGTTTAGGAACACCAGCGGTTACTACAAGAGGAATGGTAGCTAAGGATATGGACATCATTGCAGAAGCAATTTCATTGGTTGTAAAAGATGGTGAGAAAAATAAAGAGCAAGCAATCTCTTTAGTGAAGATGTTAACAGACTCTTATCCATTATATTAATAGAAATAAAAAGAGGTGCAACCGTGAATTATTGTTGCGCCTCTTCTTTTTAATCCTCGCCATAAGTACTTTTTACGATAAGCCATTCTGACTGAAGGAGTGCGTACATATAGGTATCAAGCCAGATCGGATTTCCTTCTGGATTCTTTTTAAAATAAATGTTCTGTAATTGTAAACCTTCGCGTCTAAAATGCAATCGCTCTAATAATATCCAAGAAGCATCGTTCTTTGGGTTACAGCAAGCGGTGATTCGTCTTACGTCTAAATTAGTAAAAGCATAATCAATCAATACTTTTGCACTTTCAGTAGCATAGCCTTGACCTTGATATGTTTTGTTAAATACATAGCCAAATTCCCAAGTTTCAAAGTCACCTTTTGCCAAATACAAATTCCCAATTAACTTATTCGTTTCTTTCAGGCAAACAGCAAAGAATGTTCGGTCATGCTCTCTTCTAAGAGCTTCTTTCATTGCTTGTTCTTTTGTAAAGACTTCGTACGGTTCAAATTTAATAACTTCCTCATCCGAAAGATATTCATATAAATCTTCCCAATCATTTGAATGAAACTCTCGAATAATTAAACGTTCTGATTGTAAAGGTTCCATGGATTGGCCTAATTTGTATTATTCATACATGGTATGTATAGGCATGCCTTTCTATATATTTTTAGAAAAGTATAAACAGAATCAGTCAAAAAAAATATGATTTATAAAAATTTAAAAAACCAAATAAAGGGTTTAAAAAAGTTAATAAAAGCTTGTAATAAAGCTATTTCTAATAGATTGCGAATATAGCGATAAGCTATAAATAAATATGTAGTAAAGTAATTTATAAAACAAGATCGTATATGTAAAGAATATGGGAACAAAATTAGTGAAAAATTAATATCCTAACTCTTCTCCAACTAAGATTACTTTAATTCTTCCTGGAATTAATGATTTTCTAGTGACAACAATTTGGCAGCAAATGCAATCATCGGTTAAACAATTGGCGCAGCGTCCAAGCTCGGCACAAGGAGTTTTCTTATGTAAACGAACAGTATTTGGAGGAGCAGCCATATTACGAACTCGTTCAATACCACTTTCAACGTCGGTTACAATTTTATTCATCCCGGCAATGATAATTATGTTTTTGGGTCCTGCAATGAGGCAGGCTACACGGTTGCCCCTACCATCAATATTAATTAATTGACCATCCAAAGTAATTGCATTGGAACTCATGAAATAATAATCGGAGCTTACTATTTTACTATACATTTCTGAATATTCTTCTGGTGTTGTAGCGGAATTTCGATCATAGATTACATAGTCAGATTCATTAATTTCATCGAAGAATCCGATTTCTTCTAAGGTCATTGAACCACCCCAAGAAATCGAGCAATCGGGCGTTAAAAATCGTTTTGCCATTGTAAGTGCTTCTTCCTTGTTATCACAATAATATCCTTCAATTCCTCGAAGATTGAATTTTTCGATTAGACTATCTGCTAGATTTTCGTAATTTTGTTTTTTAGGTGTCATAATTAACGTTCCTTTCTATAACTTGAATTAGAATGAATATCAGCGATTAATCACCAATTGTTACCATATATTTTATACAAGATTTATATAATGTGCAATTGTTTTATATTATTATTTAAAAATGTGGGTAATTCTACTATATTGACAATATAATAATAGGTAAAACTCATATTGAATATATAGTAAGAATAGGAATTACAGGAAAGATTGTAGTATATTGTAAGTGGAATATATAGTGAATATGGTCTAGTTTTGATAATAAAGCACTATTGTTGTTTTTGTAATATGGGATAATGTGGATATACCAAAGACAAAGAAGGGAGGTTAATAAACATAATTAAATAACTAATACTTAGTAAATGCATAAGAGTAGATTAAATATTTGTGTCAATATAGTAGGACAAAAAGATTAACATCTTAAACTATTTATGCCCGCAGGTATATACTGACACAAATAGTCGTCTTTGGTTTAGGTGAACATTATCAGCCTAAGTAATCTTATGTAATATCTTATTATGTAAAATTATGCAAAGTTTGTAACCGTAATCTTAAATTTGTAAATGGAATGTGAAAGGGGAAGTATATGTTTAAAGTGAAAAATATAAAGAAAATTTTTGCTCTTGGATTAATTTTAAGTATGACGATTGGTGGAGATTACGCAAAAGCAGCAGAATTAGAGAATCCAGTTTTCGCACTTGATTTTTTTGATGAAGATGCGGTCATGAATATGGATGAAGAAACAAGAGAAGTGTACTCAACATTTGAAGTTGGTAATGTTGAATCAGAAAGTAGCTATGTGATGACGACACTTGATGAGAATTCTTTAGAAACATCCATTGATGTAGACAAAAATACATTCTTTACTGAGGTACTTAAACAAAATGTTAATACGCCTGTTGATATTGCTATGAAAGTTTATGATAATAATATCCGTAAGGCTAAATTAAATGAGGCTGTTAATGGTAATACTTCTAGTTTTAGTACAGTAGATACTGACTCTAGTGGAAGTGTTATAACAACTACTTTAATTAATTCATCAAGCATATCAAATTATAATTATATTGTTAAAAATGAAGTATGGTCCACTCAACCTTTAGTTGTGAAAAGAGTGATAAATGGAATTGGCTTAAATTCAAATTCTTCAATAATAATATGGGCATTGGAACCACCAGCACCAAATGCAC